>JAGALI010000183.1 GCA_017625275.1 Clostridia bacterium | reverse complement strand
TGCGTAAGTATGCTTGCATGTGGTCAAGGGAAAACTTGATCATTTGATACTATCAATTTTAGAATTGCAAAAGTGCTGAAATAGCCGATGTGTAAAGGAAAATCGGAGACTCAAAAAAGTCTCCGATTTTTTAGTTTGAAAAAATATTTAAAGATAGTCGAAAGGACCCCAAAAATGCGATTGAATTTTGAATATGGACGATACCATGTACGGGAAGATGTCTTGCCTAACAAGCTTCCGACACGGAAGGCAAGGCATGAACCACGAACCCAACTCGCATAGGTGCGAGGATGTGTGCGCGAAGCGTACAAGCATAAAAATAAAACGAGGCGAACAAAAGTTCGCCTCATTCTATTTTGGTGACCCGTACGGGAATCGAACCCATGTTACAGCCGTGAAAGGGCCGTGTCTTAACCGCTTGACCAACGGGCCAAAAATGGTGGCGGAAATGGGATTTGAACCTATGACCTGCCGGGTATGAACCGGATGCTCTAGCCACTGAGCTATTCCGCCATTTTTGCTTAGCGCTTTGCTATTATATCATAACTTTTAATTCTTGTCAACATCTTTTTTTGAAAATTTTTTCTTTTTTTGAAAAAAGCTAGAAAATCCTTTGAGAGTGCTTTTTGAAGTATTCAAATCACTTGATTTTAGCATTCGATTCTGTTAAAATAATAGCATTATATACAAGGAGAATTCAAAATGAAGGACACAACCCTTTGCTATATCGAAAAGGATAACAAATACCTGATGATATATCGCAACAAAAAGAAAAACGATGTAAATGAGGGCAAATATGTTGGTATTGGTGGGCATATTGAAAATGGCGAGACTCTTGAAGAATGCATAATTCGAGAGGCAAAAGAGGAGACTGGTCTAACTATTATAAATCCGAAATATCGTGGAATTATAACCTTTATCTCCAATGTGTACGAGGAGGAAAGAATGCATCTTTTCACCTGCACAAGCTTTGAGGGGGAGCTGACCACCTGTAATGAGGGTGAGCTTGAGTGGATAGATAAATCAAGACTAGAGCAAATACCAATGTGGTCGGGCGATATAATATTTTTAAAAATGCTAGACACAGAGCGTGACTTTTTCAAGTTAACGCTTACTTATGAAAACGACGACCTCATATCCTCAGAGCTTACAAAATAGAAGCTATATTTGCTTATATACTATTGAAAAAAGCCTTTATATATGGTAAAATATTAATTAGAGGTGATATTAGTGAAAAAAGCTCTTGTAAGCGCGTGCTTGCTTGGAGTGCCTTGCCGTTACGACGGACTATCAAAGCCAGTCGAGAAAGTCATAGCCCTAAAGAAAGAATATGAGCTGATACCGATTTGCCCTGAGGTGCAGGGCGGACTTGATACTCCAAGAGTGCCAGCAGAAATTGTTGGAGATAGAGTTATAAATAAAAGTGGTATAGATGTCACCGAAAACTATAAAAATGGCGCAAAAATCGCTCTTGACTTAGCGCTGGAAAACGGATGTAAGGTTGCAATCTTGAAGGCAAAGAGCCCATCCTGTGGCAAGGGCATGATTTATGATGGCACATTTACTAAAACGCTCAAAAATGGCAATGGTGTGTGTGCCAAATTATTTTTAGATAACGACATCATTGTTTTTACAGAGAATGAGATAGGAGAACTTAATGAAAATCATAGCAAGTGATTACGACGGAACAGTCAATTGTAATGGAATAAGCCAGCGTGATGCTGAGGCAATAACAAAATTTCGCGAGGCTGGAAATAAATTTGGAATCGTGACAGGCAGAGACCTTGACATGGCACTTTGGGTGCTTTTCGAGTTTAAAAAGGTAAAAACAAAAATAGATTTTCTTATCTGCTGTACAGGCGCTATAATTTTAAATGGCGATGGCGAAATTATAAAGATTAAAAAGGGAAAGGTTTTGCCAGAGCATCATGAAATGATAAAAAAAGCGCGTGAGCTTGGGGTGAATTCCTTTAATTTTAATGACGGACTTAAGCGAATTTATATAGATCCAAATGGTAAAATACCATATGATCTTGATTGCATTCCAGAATTTACACAGCTTAATGTGTGGTTTATGTCTAATGAAAGCGCTGACAAATTCAATGCGTATATAAATGAAAATTATGCCAATGTAATAAGTGCTTATCGCAATGGTGGAAGCGTTGATATGCCACCTGCCAACACCTCAAAGGTGACAGGAATTTATGATTACGCATCACAGTTTGACAGTCCAGAAATTTATACTGTTGGAGATAATCTAAATGACATTCCCATGATAGAGGAATTTTGTGGATTTGCCGTTTCAAATGCACAAGACGCAGTGAAAAAGTCAGCAAAGCATCAGTGTGACAGAGTTGCTGATATGATAGAAATTATAATGGAGGAAAAATAAAATGACTGCAAGAGATAGATTTATTGAAATTTTTAAATCGAAAATCAAAAGAGAGGGAGCAGATAAGCTCCTTGAATACATAATTTCCTCGGATTTTTTTGTAGCTCCAGCAAGCGCTAAATATCATAGTGCTTACGAGGGTGGACTTTTGGACCATTCCCTTAATGTTTATGATTGCTTATGCGCATATCTTGATCGTGATGTTGCGAAAAACAAATATAAGCTAAGCTATTCTGACGAAACAATAGCAATTGTGTCCCTGCTTCATGACCTATGCAAGGTGAATGTTTATAAGGTAAGTAAGCGCAACGTTAAAAACAAGGAAACAGGCAGATGGGAGGAGGTTGACTATTTTGAGTTTGACGACAAGCTCCCATATGGTCACGGAGAAAAGAGCGTTTATATGATAACACCATTTATGCGCCTCACACGCGAGGAAGCATTTGCAATCAGATATCATATGGGCTTTTCTGGTGCAACCACCAGTATAGAGACAAACAATGTAAGTAAGGCGTTTGAAATGTTCCCACTTGCATTTGCATTGTCAACGGCTGATATGGAGGCAACCTATTACCTAGAGTCTGAAAACAAATAAAATTTCAAAAACCTATTGACAAGTAAAAAAAACAGTGATAAAATGTAGCCATAGAAAAACCGATGAGAAAGAGTAGTAGCATAGATGGCGCTGTCCAAGAGAAATGCAGGTGGTGTGATTGCATTACAGGGTGGCTATGTGAATGGACTTTCGAGGGCAAGGCTGAACCTAAGTAGGTCTTGACGGATATGCACCGTTACAGGCATAGCATATTATAATGTATGTGACAGAGATAAGAGAAATCTTAAATTGGGTGGCACCGCGATTTATTCGTCCCAAGCATCTTATGATGCTTGGGCTTTTGTTTTCTTTCACATCAACAACCACACAAAAACAAAAAGGAGAAAGAAAAATGAAATTTAACGGAATTGATTTTGACACTTATTTTAACAATTATCCAGACAAAAACGGATATTTTGGCAAGTATGGTGGAGTTTACATCGATGATAAGCTAAAGGCTGCGATGGCAGAAATCACAGAGGCTTATTACTCAATTTGCCAATCAAGAAAATTTATTGCTGAGCTTCGCAGAATAAGAAAGGAATTTCAAGGCAGACCAACCCCTATTACTCATCTTGAAAGGCTTTCAGATTCTCTTGGTGGTAAGGTACAGCTTTACGCAAAGCGTGAGGACTTGAACCATTCAGGTGCACATAAGCTTAATCACTGTATGGGTGAGGCGCTTTTGGCAAAGTATATGGGTAAGAAAAAAGTTATAGCTGAAACCGGTGCCGGACAACATGGTGTAGCTTTGGCAACTGCAGCAGCATATTTCGGTCTTGAATGTGACATCTATATGGGTGCAGTAGATATCAAAAAACAAGCTCCAAATGTTGCAAGGATGAAAGTTCTTGGTGCAAATGTCATAGAGGTAAC
>JAGALI010000182.1 GCA_017625275.1 Clostridia bacterium | reverse complement strand
TTCCGATACCCTCAAATCCGGACTCCATTGTAGAAGCGGAAACGAGTGTTACTCCTGCTACATCATCAATGATTTGGCATGAGATGTTCTTATTTGAGCGATATACGCAAAGACGAGGACGCTCAGCTGTTCCGGAAATCTTTCCACGAACTCTTGCATGTCTCTTGAGTCTTTGTGCGTTGCTATCTTTTCTTGATACCATCTTTTTCCTCTCCTTTCATTATTTGCCGGTCTTACCGGATTTACGACGAATCTTTTCGCCTTCATATTTGATACCCTTGCCCTTATATGGCTCAGGTGCTCTCTTTGAACGAATGTAAGCTGCTGTTTCACCAACAAGCTGCTTGTCAATACCCTTTACAAAGATTGTATTTGCATCAGGTACTTGGAACTCGATACCAGCTGGAGCGTCAACAATTACTGGGTGTGAATAACCGAGTGTGAGGTTGAGGCTCTTGCCCTGCATTGCTACTCTGTAACCAACGCCATTGATTTCGAGCTTCTTTGAATAGCCCTCTGTAACACCTACAACCATGTTGTAGATAAGAGTTCTTGTAAGACCGTGAAGTGAACGATCCTCTTTTTCGTCAGTAGGACGAGTAACTGTGATTACAGCGCCATCCTTGCTAACATTCATTCTGTTGTGATAATTTTGAGTTAATGTACCCTTAGGACCCTTAACGGTAATTACGTAGTTAGCAGTATCGATTGTTACATCTACGCCTGCAGGAACATTAATGGGAGCTCTTCCTATTCTTGACATGTTCTTTTCCTCCTATAATTACCAAACAAATGCAAGTACTTCGCCGCCAACATTCTCGCGTCTAGCCTGCTTGTCTGTAATAATGCCCTTTGATGTGGATACGATTGCGATACCAAGGCCGTTCATAACCTTTGGCATATCCTCGCAATTTGAGTAGATACGAAGACCTGGCTTTGATACTCTACGGATACCGTGAATAACCTTTGCCTTGCCATCATACTTAAGGGTGATTCTGATAACACCCTGCTTACCGTCCTCGATTACGGAAACTGCCTTAATGTAGCCCTCCTCGAGAAGGATATCAGCGATTGCCTTCTTCATGTTTGAAGCAGGAACATCAACTGTTTCATGCTTTGCATTGCTCGCATTTCTGATTCTTGTGAGCATGTCTGCGATTACATCTGAAATTTGCATTTTTAAATCTCCTTTATGCAAGTATATTTTCTTGCTGCCACATTTGTGGCGGCATATCGGTGGTTAAACAATTTCGTGTTTCCTTCCGATAGATTGGAGTGAATACTTTCGTATTCGCGCTGTCTTACCAGCTTGCTTTCTTTACGCCTGGGATTTCGCCAGCGTAAGCACGCTCACGGAAGCAGATACGGCAAATGCCATACTTACGAAGGTAACCGTGAGGTCTGCCACAGATTTTGCAACGATTGTATTCTCTTGTTGAGAACTTTTGCTTCTTCTGTTGCTTGAGTACCATTGCTTTCTTAGCCATTTTTGATCCTCCAATTATTTAGCAAATGGAGCGCCCATAAGTGTGAGCAACTCTTTTGCTTCTTCGTCGGTTGTTGCGGTTGTTACAAATGTGATATCCATACCACGAATCTTGTCAACCTTATCGTACTCGATTTCAGGGAAAATCAACTGCTCGCGAAGGCCCATGGAGTAGTTACCGTGACCATCGAAGCCGTTAGGGTTGATACCCTTAAAGTCACGAACTCTTGGGAGTGCGAATGTGAAGAGTCTATCCATAAACTCATACATCTTCTCGCCACGAAGTGTAACCTTAACACCAATCTTTACGCCCTCACGGAGCTTAAAGTTAGCAACAGACTTTCTAGCGTAGGTAGGAACTGCCTTTTGTCCTGCGATGAGTGAAATTTCTTCAATGATGCTATCGATAACCTTTGAGTTATCCTTTGCATCTCCAGCACCAACGTTGATTACAATCTTGTTAAATCTTGGAATCTGCATTGAGCTCTTATAGTTGAACTTGCTCATAAGAGCAGGAGCAACTTCATTCTTATATAAATCTGCAAATCTTGCCATCTTAAGTTACCCCCTATTAAAGTTCCTTACCGCATTTTGCACAAACGCGAATTTTCTTGCCGTCCTCAATCTTATGTGCAACTCTTGTAGCCTTATCGCATGACTTGCAATAGATTTGAACCTTTGAAGCGTACATAGCGCCTTCAACCTTGATGATACCACCAGATTCGCCCTGTCTTCTTGGCTTTGTGTGCTTTGTTACAATGTTAGCACCCTTTACAATAACCTTCTTTTCGTCTGGGCTTACTGCAAGTACTTCACCCTTAACACCCTTATCGTCTCCAGAGATAACAATAACGGTATCGCCTGTCTTAACATGCATCTTATTCATTATTAATTACCTCCTATTAAAGTACTTCAGGTGCAAGAGAAAGAATCTTTGTGTATTCCTTCTCACGGAGCTCTCTAGCCACTGGGCCAAAGATACGAGTTCCCTTAGGTGTTTTATCTTCTCTTATAATAACAGCTGCGTTCTCATCGAACTTAATGTAAGAGCCGTCTGGACGGTGAAGTCCCTTTACGCTTCTTACGATAACAGCCTTAACAACGTCGCCCTTCTTTACAATGCCACCAGGAGTAGCCTTTTTAACTGCGCATACTACAACGTCTCCGATGTTAGCATATCTTCTGCCTGTACCACCGAGAACTCTGATGCACATAAGCTCCTTAGCGCCTGTATTGTCGGCAACCTTCATATAGCTTTGTTGCTGAATCATTTTTATCCTCCTAATAAGGTTTCCCTAGTATTCGGCACATCAAGCGATGTACCCTCATAAGGATTAATTATTTTGCCTTTTCTATGATTTGAACGAGGCGCCATCTCTTTGTCTTTGAGAGAGGTCTGGTCTCCATTACTTCAACCTTATCGCCTACATTGCACTCATTCTTTTCATCATGAGCATGGATCTTTGTTGTGTGCTTAATGATTTTTCCGTAAACCGCGTGCTTTACATTATCTTGAATAGCAACTACGATTGTCTTGTCCATCTTATTGCTAACAACAATACCAACTCTTGTTTTTCTCAAGTTGCGTTCTGTCATAACTCATTATCCTCCAATTATGCGTTCTTCTCGTTGAGAATGGTCATTACGCGTGCGATGTCTTTCTTAACATCTGCGATTTTGTGAGGATTGTCGAGCTGGTTAATAGCGTGTTGGAAACGAAGGTTGAAAAGCTCTTGCTTAAGTTCCTTCAACTTCTTTTCCAAGTCTTGTGAAGACATTTCTCTGATTTCAGTAGTTTTCACAGTTTATCCCTCCACTTCCTCGGTTTGTTCTTTTACCATAAACTTACATTTGATTGGAAGCTTATGCATTGCAAGACGCATAGCCTCTCTTGCAACTTCCTCAGATACGCCGTCCATTTCGAACATTACTCTGCCTGGCTTAACAACTGCTGCCCAGTACTCTGGTGAACCCTTACCGGAACCCATACGAGTTTCTGCTGGCTTTTCAGTGATTGGCTTATCAGGGAATATCTTGATCCATACCTTACCACCACGACGGATATATCTTGTCATAGCGATACGGGCTGCCTCAATTTGATTTGCGTGAATCCAAGCTGGCTCCATAGCTACCAAGCCGTATTGTCCACTTGTAATTGTGTTACCTCTTGTAGCCTTTCCCTTAAGGCGGCCTCTTTGAACACGTCTGTATTTTACTCTCTTAGGCATTAACATTAGTGTGCGCCTCCTTCAGTGTTTTTAGGAGCACGAGGTGCTCTCTTACCACGGCCTTCACCCTTGTTATCCTTATTATTGTATCTTCTCTTTGGACGATCGTTCTTTTCCTCAACGGTCTTAGAAACCTCGGAAAGAACCTCACCCTTGTAGATCCATACCTTAACACCGATTTTACCGTAGGTTGTATTTGCTTCCCAGAAACCGTAGTCAATGTCGGCTCTGATTGTTTGAAGTGGAATTGTTCCCTCATGGTAGTGCTCTGTACGAGCGATTTCAGCACCGCCAAGACGACCACTACAAGCGATCTTAATACCCTTAGCGAACTTCATTGTTCTACCGATTGCCTGCTTCATAGCACGGCGGAAGCCAATTCTTCTCTCGAGCTGGCTACAAATGCTTTCAGCAACGAGCTGAGCGTCTGTGTCGATGTGCTTAACCTCAACAACATTTACAACAGCCTTCTTGCCTGTAAGCTTCTCAACATCCTTACGAATGTTTTCGATTTCTGCGCCACCCTTACCGATAATCATACCAGGCTTTGCGCAGTGAATGAATACCTTTACGGTCTCATTTGCAGCGTCTCTTTCGATTTCAATTTTTGAAACTCCTGATGCGAGGAGCTTTTCCTTGAGATGCTTTCTCAAGTTGTAGTCAGATACAAGGATATCGCCGAACTTTTCGTCAGAAGCGTACCATCTTGAATCCCAGTTCTTGATTACGCCAACGCGTAGTCCATGTGGGTTAACTTTCTGTCCCATTTCGGTTTCCTCCTTACTCTTTCTCAGCCACTGCGATTGTGATGTGGCTGGTTCTCTTCAATATTCTATTCGCACTGCCTTTTCCTCTAGGTCTTACTCTCTTGAGCATATGACTACCAGCGGTTACGAAGCACTGTGATACATAGAGTTTTGATTTATCCATTTGATGATTGTTCTCAGCATTTGCTACTGCGCTCTTTAGCAACTTTTCAAGATACTCAGCTGCACTCTTAGGAGTATTCTTAAGAATTGCTGCTGCCATCTCAACATCCTTGCCACGAATGAGGTCAAGAACGAATTTAACCTTGCGTGGAGCGATGCGAACATCATAAAGGTATGCTTTTGCTTCCATTGTGATGTATGCCTCCTATTATTTACCGTTATTTGAAGTTTTTGATCCTGCGTGGCCTTTGAAGGTTCTAGTGAACGCGAACTCACCGAGCTTGTGTCCAACCATATCTTCAACTACATATACCGGAACATGCTTTCTTCCGTCGTGAACAGCGATTGTGTGTCCTACGAATTCTGGGAAGATGGTCGATGAACGAGACCATGTTTTAATTACTTTCTTTTCGCCCTTTTCGTTCATAGCAACGATTCTGTTAAAGAGCTTCTCTTCAACATATGGCGCTTTTTTCAAACTTCTGCTCATTAGTCTATCCTCCCTTATCTACCGTTTCTGCGCTTTACGATATATTTGTTTGTTCTTGCCTTCTTGTTTCTAGTCTTAAGACCAAGTGCTGGCTTACCCCATGGGGTTACAGGACCTGGACGACCAACAGGAGACTTACCTTCACCACCACCGTGTGGGTGATCGCAAGGGTTCATTACGGAACCACGTACTGTAGGACGAATGCCCATGTGACGTGTCTTACCAGCCTTACCAATCTTGATGGTATCATGCTCAATGTTACCAACCTGACCGATAGTAGCCTTACAATCAAGTCTTACAAGGCGAACCTCACCAGATGGGAGACGAACCTGTGCCATACCGTTTTCCTTAGCCATAAGCTGTGCCTGAGCACCAGCGGTACGAACAAGCTGAGCACCCTTACCAGGATAAAGCTCAATGTTGTGAATGATTGTACCTACAGGAATATTCTCGATTGGGAGAGTATTACCTGGCTTAATATCTGCATCTGGGCTTGAGTAGAGTACATCTCCGTCGGTAACGCCAACTGGAGCGATTACATAGCTCTTCTTGCCCTCATCGTTTTGGAGAAGTGCGATATATGAGGTTCTGTTTGGGTCGTACTCGATACCAATTACAGTTGCCTTCTCTTCGCTTCTCTTGAAGTCGATGATTCTGTACTTTTGCTTGTTACCGCCGCCTTGGTGACGAACAGTAATCTTACCGTAGCTGTTACGGCCTGCATGCTTTTTCTTTGTTTCGATCAAGCTTTTCTCGGGAGTAAACTTGGTTACTTCGTCGAATGATGCTACTGACATGTGTCTTCTTGACGGTGTCGTAGGCTTATATTTCATTGTTGCCATAGTTAACTACCTCCCGTCTTAGTTCAAGCCGTTAAAGAATTCGATTTCCTTGGAGTCAGCCTTGAGTGTTACGATTGCCTTCTTCCACTCAGAGGTGTATCCATAGTGATAACCCATTCTCTTTGGCTTCTTTTTCATTATAATTGTATTAACATCTGCAACCTTTACATTGAAGAGCTCTTCAACTGCAGCTGCGATTTCTGGCTTTGTTGCATCAATTGCAACCTTGAATGTGTATCTCTTAGAAGCTATACCATCCATTGATTTCTCTGTAATAACCGGTTTAAGGATTATATCTTGAGCAAATTTCATTATGCGTATACCTCCTCAATCTTAGCTACTGCATTCTGTGCAAATACGATTGAATTGCAATTGAGAATGTCGTATGCGTTCAAGGTGTTTGCGTATGCTACCTTAACACCTGGGATGTTTGCAAGGCTCTTTACTACCATTGCATCTGGAGCTTCAAGAACCACGAGGCTCTTCTTTCCAGCGCCGATTGCTGTGAGCATTGCTATCATTGTCTTTGTCTTGTACTCTGTTGCTGTGATAGCGTCTACAACGATCATTTCGTTGTTAGCTACCTTTGAGCTGAGTGCACTGAACAAAGCGATTTGCTTAACTTTCTTGTTGAGCTTGGTTGTGTATGAGCGTGGCTTTGGTCCAAGAGCGATACCACCATGTGTCCATTGTGGTGATCTTGTAGAACCCTGTCTTGCTCTACCAGTGCCCTTCTGCTTCCAAGGCTTTCTACCACCACCAGAAACCTCGCTTCTTGTGAGTGTTGACTGTGTGCCTTGTCTTTGGTTGAGAAGGTAAGCTCTTACTGCCGCATGAAGAACTGCCTCATTAACCTCTGCACCGAAAACCTTTTCGCTTAGTGCAAGAGTACTAACTTCAGCGCCTGTCATATTTACAACTTTAATATCTGGCATTGTTTCTTCCTCCTACTTATGCTTTAACGCTGTTGCGAATGAATACGATACCGCCACGAGCACCTGGAACAGCACCCTTAACTGCGATAAGATTCTTTTCTGCATCAACTTTTACTACTTCTAGATTAAGTACTGTAAGATTCTCATTACCGTACTGACCAGCCATCTTCTTGTTCTTGAATACTCTGGATGGTGTTGAGTTTGCACCCATTGAGCCTACTTGACGGTGGATAGGACCTACACCGTGAGTTGCGTTGAGCATGTGGTGACCCCATCTCTTAACTGCACCTGAATATCCATGGCCCTTTGTAACGCCAGAAATGTCGACCTTGTCGCCTGCTGCGAAGGTATCGACTGCTATTACATCGCCAACATTCATTGATGCTGTGTCCTCAAGTCTGAACTCCTTGAGATGCTTTTGTGGTTCAACGCCAGCCTTCTTGAAGTGACCAGCGAGTGGTTTGTTTACGTGCTTTTCTGATGCCTTCTCGAAGCCGAGCTGTACTGCATCATAGCCGTCTGTTTCAGTAGTCTTCTTTTGAACTACTACGCAAGGACCAGCCTCGATTACTGTCACAGGAACTACTACGCCGTTTTCAGCGAAGATCTGTGTCATACCGAGCTTCTTACCGATAATTGCTTTTTTCATTTTTTGCTTCCTCCTAATTTAAGGTTATTGGTTGATGCTTGTTTTTGTCGGAGCCGACCGACACATCAACTTGACCTTCCGTCATCATAGCACTGTGGGTAAATTTGTGCTACTGTACAGTTGGGTTTGGCTTTTTCTCTTCCTGAGCGCTTAATTAAAGCTCTACCTTAATTTCAACGCCTGCTGGAAGCTCAAGACCCATAATCGCCTCAGCAACCTTCTTTGAAGGCTTAATGATTTCGATGAGTCTCTTGTGTGTGCGCTGCTCGAACTGCTCACGGCTGTCCTTGTACTTGTGTACTGCACGAAGGATTGTTACTACTTCCTTCTGTGTTGGGAGTGGAATTGGTCCCGATACAGTCGCGCCGTTTCTCTTAGCTGCCTCAACAATCTTTTCAGATGCGCTATCTACCAATGTGTGGTCGTAGCCCTTTACTCTTACTCTGATCTTCTCATTTACTGCCATTTTGCTTTCCTCCTTATTATATAGAAATTGACCGGGGGCATTTTCGCTTTACACAGCCCCGTGTGTTTCAATCACCCGCTTAACAAAACCGAACCCGTCAGCATATCATAGGTTCGGACAAATGTAAGCAGGCGTCACCTCGGATTAACCAAGGGGAAGATTCCCAGCATACATTCTCTGCCGTGTGAAATCCGACGCACTCCACGAAAATTACCCGTAAATGCCATAGCAGTGAGGCTTTTACGGCAACCTCTCGCTTCTTCATACGCCAAGCCTACATATTTTACCATATATATATATAAATTGCAATATTTTTTCGAAAATTTTTGAAAATCTATTTTTGTCAAACGTATAAAAATAACCCTCGTTTTTGTATACTTTGCATAAAAAAATCATTGTTTTTTCAAAATCAACGCCGTTTTCAAGGCTAAAAAAGTCTAAAAATACTTAAAATTTCGTATACTTGCACAAATGACTTTTTGCATTTTTTGAGCAATTTTCTTCATTTTAATTATATATGATATATAAAAACAAGGCATTTTTAGCCT
>JAGALI010000181.1 GCA_017625275.1 Clostridia bacterium | reverse complement strand
CTTGGGAAGAGCATAATTGAGTACAATTGCAACCGTGGCTCCAAACAAAACTAAATATGCAGTATTTCTGTGGAAGATAATCAAAAGGAAGATAAGCATTGCAATCGCTCCAATATATCCAACCTTAGAATAGGTTAAAACAAGAGCAACAATGTTTATAAGGCTACAGGTAAGACCAATAGCCCTTGCCTTTGAAGTTTTTCCAGAGAATATAAACAAAAGAAGAAAAGGAATGGCAGAAACAAGATATAGCGCAAACGAGGTAGAGCTATCAAAAGAAGATACTGCCCTCTCGTGAATAGTGGAAAATTCCTTCATTCCATCCCAAACAATGTTAAGCTTTCCGAAAACAAATTGAAGAATGCCCAAAGCAGAGGCTATTGTAGATGAAATGCAGAAGGAAATAATACAACGCTTAAACCATTCCTTTGAGCGAACAAGATTTGAAGCTACAAAGAATGTTGAAAGAAGCGCCAGCATTGATAGCATATGCATAATTGATGAGCCAAAATCAAATGTAACAAAGCCACCATATATAATAACCAAGGATATAATCAACATCCAAAGGTCCATAAATTCAAGCTTAAAGGTTCTTCTGCCAGTTACACATTTGATAATGTAGCAAATGGCGACATAAAGACCGATGCCTGTCATAACGCTGACATTGGTAAATGGCATAGACAAAATTATGAGTATAACACCAACCTCAGGAGTTATAAGCACATTGTAAGCCAAAAATACAATTAAAATAATAGCAAGCGCTAAAAGCAAACCTGGAAAATAAGCAACCACGCTCAAAACCATTCCCACAAGCAAGGCGATGCTTGGAGAGGAGTGAGAAGTGTCATCAGATGCGTATCTATATACCTCGTCGCTCATTCCGAGATAGCCAAATAAAAACGAATTACATAGCCTTCCCTCAAATAAAAGGCTTGCAATGGTTCTCTTTGAAAATAGCATAGGTATAGAAAAGACTGCAATTACGATACCAGTAACGAGTGACGATAGCGACCATCTTAAAGCTGGAACATAATTCTGCACAAAAAATAGAGTAGTGCTGATAATCGCCATTGTCATAAGAACCACGCCATAGTCTCTTATAGCAACTCTTGACAAAAATTGATGAATTTTTGGCACACTGTTAACAATAGGATTGGTTTCGATAGCACGCGCAATTGTTCTTTTGGTACGCTTTTGAGTATTATTCTTTTTTAAATTTTTGATTCCGGCCTTAAATTTTTTGTCAGTGGAATCATAAGATGTAAAGAAACGGCCAAAAATGCCATCTCTTAGCTTCGTAACAACCCAAGCGCTGAATCTTGAAAAGACAGATTCAGATATTTGGGTGCTTTTGTTAGTTCTGTTTTCCAAAATATCACTTCCGTTGAACAAATTTATTTATTGTAATCATTTCACTTTCGACTTTGGAGGGTGTATCTTGATGTATGCGTCATATAAGTCGGGACGACGCTCTCTTGTGAGCTCGATAGAGCGTTCAAGCCTCCACGCCTCAATGTTTGCATGATGACCAGATAAAAGAACCTCTGGTACCTCCTTGCCACGAAAAACCGCAGGGCGTGTGTATTGAGGATACTCTAAAAGCCCAGACGCAATGCTCTCGTCCTCGTAGCAGCTCTCATCAGATAAAACACCATCAATAAGCCTTGAAACGGCATCGACTAAAATGCAAGCAGGAAGCTCTCCACCGGTTAATACATAATCGCCGATAGAGATTTCCTCGTCAACAATCTCGTCAATTACTCTTTGGTCAATTCCCTCGTAATGACCACAGAGAATGGTCAAATTATCGTATTCAGATAACTCCTTGGCAATAGAGTGGTTAAAAATCCTACCTCTTGGCGACATATAAATCACCCTTGATTTGCCCTCGCCTTGCATTTTTGAAACTGCATCAAAGCAGTCGCAAATGGGTTGAGTAGCCATAAGCATGCCTCTGCCACCACCATAAGGCGCATCGTCAACCTTTTTGTGCTTGTTTTCTGTATAATCCCTGATATTGTGAGTGAAAACGGAGATTACTCCGCTTTTTTGCGCTCTGCCAATTATGCTTTCACCAAGTACGGCATCTATTTGCTCAGGGAATAATGTTAAAATATCAAATCTCATTCAATCATACCCTCAATAGGCGTTATTAATATACCATTTTCAAGAGAAATCTCAGACACAAACTCTTGTATTGCTGGAACATATGAAAGCCTTCCATTCTCAGCCTCAACAACATAAATGTCTTGAGCTCCACTGTTTATTACATCCTTGAGCACTCCATATTTTATTCCTGTGTTAGCATCAAGAACCTCTAGCCCAATAAGGTCAGCAATGAAAAAGCTACCCTCATCTTTGGGAATATCGTCTCTGTGGGCAAATAAGGTCCTTTTGCGAAGCGCACTAGCCTTATCAGCATCGTCAACTCCATCAAGGTAAACAAGCGCATTGCCTTTGTAAGGTGAAATCTTAATAACCCTCATGCAAGAGTAAGAATTGCCAGCCTCAATGTAAACCTTTTTTAGAGAAGCAAACGCTTCATAAGAGTCACACACATGCTTTACAATAACAGCGCCCTTAAGACCATGAATTGCAGTTATAAACCCACACTCTAAATATTCCTTCATAGTATTCTCCTTGAAAAGTATAAAATTCCATCATATATTTTAACATAATATAAATAAAATATCAAGTATTAATAATAAAATAAAAAAATCAAAAATAAATAAAATTTACAAAAAAGACTTGACAAGCATAAAGTGTTGTGCTAAAATGCTTATACCTCAAGCAGAGAGGTTCTTTTTTTGCGCGACAAAAACGCAAAGGAACTTAAAGGGCTTGATATCTCTCTGTATCGAGGGAGGTACAATGCGCATAGCGCATAAACGAATGGGGAGAAATCCTCAAATAAAATTGGGAGGTGCCGAAAAAATGAGAGTCAAAATCACATTGGCGTGCAGCGAATGCAAACAGCGTAATTACGACACAAAGAAAAACAAGAAGAACGATCCTGATAGACTTGAGATGAACAAGTACTGCCGTTTCTGTCGTAAGCACACCTTGCACAAGGAAACTAAGTAAGGAGGAAATTATGGCTGTAAAGGAAAACCAAGAAAAGAAGCCGGGCTTTTTCAAAAGACTCGGACAAAGATTTAAAAATCTAAAGAGTGAGTTCAAGAAGGTTACTTGGGCTTCACCAAAGTCAGTTTTCAAGGGCTTTTTGATGGTTGTAGTATGCGTAGCTGCTATCGCGCTTACAATAGGTATTATCGATTTGGGACTTACTTACTTGTTTGAGTGGATGGCGTCCTGGGACTTCATTCCTAACTTTATTGTTAAAGCAGGTTGAGAGGTGCTGAGATGAGCGATTTTAACGAGCTTACAGCTGGTCAGAAATGGTATGTAATTCACACCTATACTGGTCACGAAAACAAAGTAAAAAGCACTATTGAAAGAATTGTAGAATCAAAGGGGCTTCAGGATTACATCTTTGATGTAAAGATCCCAACAGTTCCTGTTGTTACAACTGACGCAAAGGGTAACGAAAAAATAGTTGATGAAAAGCTATATCCTAGTTATGTATTCGTAAAGATGATATTGAATGATGACACATGGCATACAATTCGATACATCACAGGCGTAACAGGCTTCGTAGGCCCTGGATCAAAGCCGGTTCCACTCTCTGATGAGGAAGCCCTTGCTATCAGTGGAGAAGAAAAGGCTAAGGTTGATCTATTCAATGTTGGAGATGAGGTTGATATTATCGATGGTATCCTTGTTGGACACAGTGGTCGAATCAGCGAAATCTCTGAGGAAACAGGCGAGGTTACAGTTATCGTATCCTCTATCGGTAGAGAAATGCCTGTCAGCCTCGATGCAAAGTGCATTAAGAAAAAACAGTAATTATCAAGTCGGCGAAGGACTTTAAGGCTTCGCAAATAAGTGGGAGAGAGTAAATATTGATGCTCTCGTGTAAACCACATAGGAGGAAAATTAAAATGGCTAAGAAAATTCAGGGTTATATTAAGCTTCAAATCCCTGCAGGAAAAGCAACACCACAACCACCTATCGGACCAGCTCTCGGTCAGTACGGTGTATCAATTCCTAACTTTACAAAGGAATTTAACGAAAGAACAAAGAACGATATCGGCTACATCATTCCTGTTGTAATCACAGTTTATGCAGACCGTTCATTCACATTCATCACAAAGACTCCACCAGCTCCAGTTCTTATTAAGAAGGCTGCAGGTATCGAAACTGCATCTGCAACACCTAACAAGACAAAGGTTGCAAAGCTCACAAAGGAGCAGGTAAAGAAAATCGCTGAAACAAAGATGCCCGACCTCAATGCAGGCTCACTCGAGGCTGCTATGAGCATGATCGCAGGAACAGCTCGTTCCATGGGTATCACTGTTGAAGAGTAAGATAAGGAGGTAGCTTAAGATGAAAAAGGGAAAGAAATATATCGCAAGTGCTGAACTTATCGAATCAGCAAAGCTTTACGACCCAGCTGATGCAATGAAGCTCGTATGTGAGACTTCAAAGGCAAAGTTTGATGAAACAATTGAGGTACACGTTCGCTTGGGCGTTGACTCTCGTCATGCTGACCAACAGGTTAGAGGCGCAGTAGTTCTCCCACACGGAACAGGTAAGAAGGTTCGTACACTCGTATTCGCTCGTGGCGACAAGGCAAAGGCAGCTGAAGAGGCTGGTGCTGACTATGTTGGTGCTGAGGATTACGTAGAGAAGATTACAAAGGAGAACTGGTTTGAGTTCGACGTAGTAATTGCAACACCTGACATGATGGGTGTTATCGGTCGTCTTGGTAAGGTTCTTGGTCCTAAGGGACTTATGCCTAACCCAAAGGCTGGTACAGTAACAATGGATACTGCAAAGGCAGTTGTTGAGGCAAAGGCTGGTAAGATTGAATACCGTCTTGACAAGACAAACATTATCCACTGCCCAATCGGCAAGGCTTCATTCGGTGCTGAAAAGATTGAAGAAAACTTCGCAACCTTGATGGGTGCAATCATTAAGGCTAAGCCAGCAGCTGCAAAGGGACAATACATTAAGAGCTGCACAGTAGCTTCTACAATGGGCCCTGGTATTAAGGTTAACGCAGTAAAGATTGGTTAATTTTTGACATAAAAGCGATTTGCGAAAGCGAATCGCTTTTGCTTTTCTAAGGCTTGATTTTTAAATATATAATAAAAATGAAAAAGGCTTCATAAAGAAGCCTCTTTTTTAACTGTGGATTTTGTATTTTAGTCTTATATTATCGGCAATCATTGCAATAAATTCTGAGTTTGTTGGCTTTCCACGATTGTTGTGAATTGTATAGCCAAAATAAGAATTTAAAACATCAACATCACCTCTGTCCCAAGCAACCTCGATTGCATGGCGAATGGCTCTTTCAACTCGTGATGTGGTGGTTGAATATTTTTTAGCAACGGATGGATAGAGAATTTTTGTTACAGAATTTATCATTTCACTATCAGAAACTGTCATAAGAATAGCTGTTCTTAAATACTGATAGCCCTTTATATGAGCAGGAACACCAAGCTGGTGAATGATTTTTGTAACCTGAGCCTCAATGTCCTCCATGCTTGGAAGCTTGTCAGCCTGTCTTAATGGTACTCTTGCAAGAGCGATGGTTTTTATGTGCTCACAAAGGCTAGAGTAGTCAAATGGCTTTAATAAGCACATAGATGCACCTGCGTTTGTTGCTTCTATTAAAACATGTTGATTAGACACCATCGCAGCAATTATAAATGCTGGAGGTAAGTCATTGCCAAAATTGATGCCTCTGCAGTTTTTCATTAAGCCTATTCCGTCAAGCTTTGACAGCCATAGGTCTGCTATAACAATATCAGGATGAAACCTGTTGATTTTAACTAAGGCGTCCTCACCATTTGATGCTTCGTCAACGTGTCTGAAGCCCTTTCTTATAAGAGCATCCTTTGTTGCATGCCTTGATTGGGTGTTCTCATCTGCGATGAGAATTTTAATGCTGGAATCCATTTCACGATACCTTCTTTTATGAAAAAATTTTTTGCCTGTCGACATTATGATTTTACCATATTCTGGAAGAAATTGCAACATGGTATATGTAACAAAAATTTGCAACAATATTTGTTTAAATTTACCAAAATCTTCCAAATTTTTGTCGAAAAATGACAAATGAAAAATTTTTAAAAATTTTTTATAAAAATGTGCTACTTGTAAAAAAATGTGTTATACTGTATGTGCATTATATTATTAATTAAGGAATTTTATGATAAATTTTAAGAAACTAGAGAAAAATGATATTGAATGTATAAACAAGTATCTTTTGCTCGACAAAACAAGAAGCTGTGAAAAGACAGCGGGTGCGCTTATGATGTGGCGCGATTTTTATAAAATAAAATGGGCGATTTATGACGAAACCCTAATAATAAAATATGATGAGAATCCTGTGTCCTATCTTTTTCCGATTGGTAAAAATATAAAGGGAGTAATCGACAAAATAGGAAGTGCAATCTATATAGGCGTTTGTGGCGATAATCTTTCTGCATTTGAAGCTTATAATGTGGAAATAATGCCCTTGAGAGATAATTTTGATTATATTTACGATGCCGAAAGCCTTCGTACCTTCCAAGGCAAAAGGCTTCATTCGAAAAGGAATTTTTTAAATCGCTTCAAGGCTACCTATCAATATGAATTCATTTTTGATGGAGAAAAGACCGATATAATAGAGTTTTTTAAGGAGATAGATAAAAAACAGCCTCATCTTGACGAAACAGGAATAGTGGAGCTTGATGAAACTATTGATATGGTAGAAAATAGAGAGCTCTTTTGCCTTCACACAGGCGAAATTCGTGTAAATGGGAAAATAATCTCTGCATGCGTTGGTGCTCAGATAGATGATACACTTTATGTGCATATAGAAAAAGCCGACAAGGATTATGTCGGCTCATATCAAGCAATAGTTTCGGAATTTGCAAAGGCATTTCCAAGCGCACAATTTATATGGACGGTCACCATGTTGAACAGGGCATCCTGGATATGGCCGCGGAAGATGTTACCG
>JAGALI010000180.1 GCA_017625275.1 Clostridia bacterium | reverse complement strand
TGCCTTCTTGTCATCCTTTGTAATCTTTCCTGGCTTTGGCTCCTTAAGGTTGTTAATAGCCCTAACAATGCAGAAAAGAACGAATGCTGTGATTATGAAGTTGATGATCGCGTTGATGAGCGAGCCCCAATCGATGTAGATTGAGTTAGCAAGGTCGATAATCTCCTTACCATCTGCGTCAACTGTATATGCTGTGCGAAGGAATGTAAAGAGCTCACTAAGAGCGTCCTTTCCTAGCAAAACAGCCAAGAACCAGTTGATAAGTGGCTTAAGAACGAAATTGCTAAGTCCATTTACGATTGCTGTAAATGCACCACCTACGATAACGCCGACAGCCATGTCGAGAACATTACCACGAGTGATGAATTTCTTAAATTCACCAAAAAATTTCTTCATTTTTGCGTCTCCTTTTATTTTTATAACAAAATTATACACCCATTGACACGCTTTGTCAATAGCCTATTTTTTCATTTTTGCTATCATTGTGCCATAATATTCGTTCAAGAAGTCCTCAGCGCACTTTTCCATTTTCACGCTGACCTCATCGCCCTTAAAGGAAAACAGTATTGCTAGATTGCCAAGATATTCATCTATAATTTGAACACATATTAGCAATCTTTGCTCATCAAGCCATGCGCCTGACACTGCGTCATTATACATTGAGCCATCCGTGCTTCTTACCCCACCTGTGTGTGTTGAATAGCCAAGCTGAGGGAATTTACCAAATTCATTATAGTTAATTCCAAACGGAAGCGCCTTGTCGCCTTGAGCATTTGTATAATGCAAAATACCCCTATATGTGTCGGCAAACTCAAGTCTAAAGCTGGATATTTCCATGCGATTCGGCGCACATTCATAGGTGATGCCATTTATTTTTTGTTGAAGTGCTGGTGGCTCTATTCCTTTGACAGAAAACAGCTTTCTTGTTTTTAAGTGCTCATCAAGCGCGTTGTATTCCTCATCATTTTGCGCGAGCGACTCACTTGATATTTCGTTAACAATCAGCTCAAAAAAGCTATTGATTATATACTCTCTGCCTATACCATCATCGCCCTGACAATCGGCTGTGCAGGTAAAAATAAGGTCGTGCTCTGGCAAGCATACGGTAAGCTGATTGCCCATGCCAACAAAGGCAAAGCCGTTTTGCTTGGTGCGCCAAATTTGGTAGCCATAGCCATCATAAAAAGCCGTTTGCTTTATTGAGGAGCGATTGCTAACCTGCTTCGAGATTGCCTCTTTTACATATTTTTTACTAATTAATTGCTCGCCACCCCAGCTACCAAGATTCATTAGAAGCCTTGCAAACGAAAGCATATCTCTTGATGTGCAAAGCAGTGCTGAGTCTCCCCAGCTGTCCCCACCACGAGCGCTTAAAATCTTAGCTGTGTTAAAGGTGCCAAGCCTTGAAAAAAGCCTCTCATAGAGAAAATCAAATAGTCTTTTGCCCGTTAGACGCTCAACAAGAATAGAAAGCACCTGCGAGCCAGCGCTATCATAATCCCATTCTGTGCCAGAGGGGCGAATACTATATCTTTTTGCGTTGAAATAGTGATATGCCCTATCTGGGCTATCTGAGCCAAACCATTCAGGACAGCCACCCACTGTACACATTGTGAGCATATCTCTTATGGTCTGCTCCTCTAGGTATTTAGGTAGGGGTGTGTTGATTTTATCCTGAAAAAAGGAAACTATTTTGTCGTCAAGTCTCAATTTGCCATCATCAATCAAAAGTCCTATTGCCATTGAAACAAAGCTTTTCGTTTGGGAGTACATACGATTTAAGCTGTCCTTATTATATGGGGCAAAATAACACTCGCAAAAAAGGCTATCCCCCTTCATCATAAGCACGCTGTGCATTGGCATCCCCTGCTTTTCAAGCCCTGCAAGATATTTTTTAACCTGACTACTGCTTATGCCAGCGCTCTCAGGTGTGATTTTATCAAATAGCATTTTTTCTCCTTTAAAAGCAATTTTTACTCTGATTTTTTATAATTCAAGTATACCAAAAAGCACTCCAAATGTCAATATTGTTAGTAATATATGGAAATATAGGGTATATTTTTTTGTTTTTCTTGACTAAAGTCGTTTTTTGTGCTATACTTTTGCCAAGATATGACTCAAAATAAAAAAAGCAGACCTATGGTCTGCATATATGGAGCTGGTGATGAGATTTGAACTCATGGCCTGCTGATTACGAATCAGCTGCACTACCCCTGTGCTACACCAGCAGAGTGAGATAATTTTACTACAAACAACACTTTTTGTCAAGAGGTTTTATAAAAATGAATCTATGTAGCATAAAAACGGTAAAAAGCCTTTTGGCAAGATATTCTACCGACACAAAAAAGGGCTTTGGACAGAACTTTTTGATAAATCCAGCCGTGCCCTTCGATATAGCCGAGCAGAGCTATTTATACCATCAGGGTGTGTGCTCTGACAAGGCATGTGTGCTTGAGATAGGACCTGGTGTTGGTGCACTTACTAGCGAGCTTTGTCAGCGCTACGATAAGGTTGTGGCTGTTGAAATTGACAAATCACTTATTCCTCTGCTTGGCGAGACTATGGCTGACTATGACAATTTCACCCTTGTTAATGAGGATTTTCTAAAGCTTCAGCTTGACAGCTTTTTAGATGAGCATTTTGGGGATTCGCGCGTATCTGTATGCGCTAATTTGCCTTATTATATCACCACCCCAATCATTATGAAAATTCTTGAGGAGGGCAAGGGACGCTTCGCCTCTATTACCGTTATGGTTCAAAAGGAGGTTGCTAGCCGTTTGTGCGCAACAAGCAAGGATAGTGATTATGGTGCTATCACAGCATCTGTCAACTATTTTGGCAAGGTTAAAAGGCTTTTTGATGTTGCACCATCAAATTTCCTGCCTGCCCCAAGCGTAACCTCTACGGTTATACGAATTGAGCTTTATGAAAAAAGCCCATATTCTGTAAAGAGTGAAAAAATGCTTTTTGATGTTATTGCTGGTGCATTTGCACAGAGGCGAAAGACGCTTCTCAATTCTCTTTCATCATCTATTTCCTTTGTATCAAAGGCAAGGCTTGGCGAGATTATTGAGGCGTGTGGCTTTGATATAAGCATTCGTGGTGAGCGACTTAGTGTTGAGGATTTTTGCACTCTTGCAAACGCGCTATACGAGGAAAAATAAATGATGTTTTTAGGAACTATTGTAAATTCCATAGGAATTATTGTTGGTGGCCTTTTAGGTGTTTTGCTCTCTGGCTTGCTTGCAAAAAACAAAAAGCTGAATGCTATTCCAAATGCACTTATGAAGGCTGTTGGTCTTTGCGTAATATATATTGGCATTTCAGGCGTTATCTCTAATATGTCTATGACAAGCCTACATCTTGGTGACTATTCTCTGCTAATTATGATTGGCTGTATTGTAATAGGAACACTAATTGGAGAGCTTATTGACATTGACAAGGGCATTTGTCGTTTGGGTGAGGCTATCGAGAATAAATTCACCAAAAAGCGCCTTGACGAAAATGGGAACGAGGTTGCATGCGAAAAATCTCTCGCTAAGGGGTTTGTAAGCGCTACTATTCTTTTCTGTGTTGGCGCTATGGCTATAACGGGTGCTATCGAAAGTGGTCTTACCAAGGGAGACTCTCAGGGTACGCTATTTGCAAAATCTGCGCTTGACGCGATAAGCTCCGTCGTTTTTGGTGCAACGCTTGGCATTGGAACTATATTTTCTGCTTTGTCCGTGCTCATTTATCAAGGTCTTATAGAACTATTTGCTATATTTATTGGCGATTTTTTGCCAGCTGTGGTTACATATATGATGAGTGGCGTAGGCTCGCTTCTCATTCTTGCAATTGGCTTGAATATGATAGATGTTACTAAATTTAAGGTTGCTAATATGCTTCCCGCTATATTTTTACCATTAATTATGTGCTTTTTTATTTAAAAGAAAAGGAATAAAAATGGAAATTTTAAGAAAAATATTTTTCAGAATTTCACATATAGGGCTTTGGCCAACGGTCGGGTGTATTCTCGCCTCTGCCTTGCTTATATTTGTGATTGTCGAATTTAATGTAGGTGCAGGCCTACATGTATTTACCGTTATATTTGTTCTGTTCACCCTTGTGAATATATTCATTCCATTGCCTGACCATGTGTATAAGGTGAAGGAGATTATTCACAAAAACAAGGTTGCTACAAGATATGTGTACGACTATGAATATCGTTCAAATATAGTTATGCAAATCGGATTTCTTGGCAATACTGCATATGCACTTATAAACCTGTTTATGGGTCTTATCACGAAGCAGGTTTGGTTTGCCTCCATCGGTATATTTTATACTATATTTGGATTTCTCAAGTTCGCTCTTTTGATTAAGCAGGCTCATCTTTTAAAGTGTGAAAACATGCGTGAGCGCAAGGCGTCGTCTCTGCGTGTTTGGCGCTTCTTTGGTCTTACTATGTTTATCATCACCATACCAACCACTATTATGGTTGCGCAAATGATTTACTATAATAGAAACTACTATTATGGTCCTATAATTACCTTTGGATATTTTATATACACATCAATTTATTTGGTTGCAGCAATTGTAAAGGTTTTTCAAGCAAAGATGAGAAAAAACCCTATCTTTACTGCCTATTCAAACATGAGCTTCTGTGGTGCACTAATGTCCGTGCTGGCGCTTCAAACAGCAATGATTAATGCATTTAAGCTCGACGACTCCATGCGCCGTGCTATAAACACAACAACAGGTGCACTAATTATTGCAACCTTTTATGCCATTTCCATTGTTGTATTTATTAGCACTACAATTCAGCTTAAGAAAAGCTATCCAGAATTCAGTACATATTCCAAATATAAGGAATATAAGGAGCACTCTGGCTCTATCTTCGACAGAACCCTTGAGTATGATACCTCTTCATCAACAGGCTCAAGAATAGATACAGGTGATTCATAAAAAAAGACGGACAATGTCCGTCTTTTTATATTTCCTTAAAGATTTCAAGTCTTGCCTTTTTCAGCACCTTAGTTATAATTTTCGGTCCTAAGCGAGGGAAAAGCTTATACATAAAATTCATAAGATGAGCATCTGCGCCTACAATAATTCGTGACCTTTTTCTGCGAATTTTTTTCATTATTTTATTCACGGTTTTATTAAGGTCAGCACAGACTTTTGAAATTATTCTTTCGTCCCTCTCGGTTGCATCTTGGTTTTTCATAATGTCGGTTTTTACAAAGCCGTTCATTATTGTTGCTATGTAAACTTGCTTGTTTTCCCTTGCCATACATTCAAAATACGCGCGCGAGGCACTTTTTGATGCACAGTATGCACTAACCCCTGCAAATGGGCAAAGCGCACTAGAGCTTGAAAAGCTAATTATGCCACCCTGCGAGGATTTTTTTATAATCGGCAAAATCGCCTCTGTAGCATATATCTGTGCATAAAAATTGATTTCCATAGCCATTTGAAGCTCTTGAAAGGAGCTATTTTCAACAGATGCAAATTTAGGAAGCATGCCTGCACAGTTAATAAGCGTGTCTACTATCACGCCATCGCCATTTAGCTTATCTGCTAAGCCTTGCCAGCTATCCTTGCTTGTCGCGTCCATAGGATATGGTATAAACCTCTCTCCTAGTGCTTCTGCAAGCTCTAAAAGAAGCGCCTCACGCCTTGCTATTCCATAAACCGTGCATCCGTATTTTGTAACTAGCCGAGATGCCATCTCTCGTCCTATGCCACTTGAGGCGCCTGTTATTACAACTGTCTTGCCTTCAAATTTATATTTCATAATCTCTCTTTTCAAAAAGGGCTGTTTGCACAGCCCCTTTTATTTTTATCTTTGTACGCGTCCACTTCCGCCACCCTTGATAAGTCCTTCAACCTCTTTTACAGATACGAGGTTGTAGTCTCCAAGGATTGTGTGCTTAAGGCATGATGCTGCTACTGCAAATTCGATAACATCCTGTGGCTCCTTGTTCATAAGTGATGCATAAATAAGTCCTCCACCGAATGAGTCTCCACCACCAACACGATCAACAATATGTATATCATATGAGCGTGAGAAGAAATAATCGTTTGCCTTTGCATCGTAAAGCATTGCCGCCCACTTGTTATCGTTTGCAGAGATGCTGGTACGAAGTGTGATTGCTACTCTCTTAAAGCCAAAGCGCTCACTAAGCTGTTTAGCAACACTCTTATATCCGTCGTGATTTACAACGCCCTTATCTACATCTGTGTTTTCAGCCTTGATGCCAAATACCTTTTCTGCATCCTCTTCGTTTGCGATGCAAACATCAACAAGCTTCATAAGCTCGCCCATTGTCTTTCCAGCCTGCTCACTAGTCCAGAGATTCTTTCTAAAGTTGAGGTCACAGCTTGTTGTGATGCCCTTTTCGCGACAAGCCTTGAGTGCATCCATACAAATCTCTGGAAGCTCTCCACCAAGTGCTGGGGTTATACCTGTGAAGTGAAACCACTCTGCACCATCAAGAATTTTATTCCAATCAAAATCAGCGCGCTTCGCTAGTGCAATTGCAGAATATGCACGGTCATAAATAACCTTTGATGGACGCTGTGATGCGCCTGTCTCAAGGTAATAGATACCTACTCTATCTCCACCTCTTACAATGTCGTTTGTGTCAACACCGTAGCGTCTGAGTGAGTTTACTGCTGCCTGACCAATTTCGTGTGCTGGGAGCTTTGTTACATAAGAAGCCTCCAAGCCATAGTTAGCAAGAGATACAGCAACATTTGCCTCTCCTCCACCATAGGTTGCACCAAAGGTATCGGTTTGAACAAATCTTGTGTAGCCTGCTGGATTAAGTCTTAGCATTATTTCGCCAAAGCATACTGTTTTCATAATATATTACTTCCTTTTATTAAAAATTTCTTACATAAATATTTTACAATAATTAACAGTCATAGTCAAGGGCTTTGATTGTATTTTTCATAATAAAATAGGTATTGCTGGGCAATTCCTGCATATTTGCCAAGGGCTATATAGTCAAAGCCGTCAGGAAAATATTTATCGAGTGTGCGTTTTATGTGCACATCTATTGGAAATGCCTCTGTTTTTCCAAAGCCAAAAAGAAGCGCACACGAGGCAACCTTAAGCCCTATTCCCTTTATTTGACACAGATGAGAAACGCATTGCTCAAAATCAGCCTCTTGGCTTATGTACTCAATGCTTGCCTCTCCGTTTTTGATTTTTGCACAGGCGTCGGCTATGTATTTTGCGCGAAAGCCCATTTTCAGGGAAAACAGCTCCTCTACGCTTGCACTAGCAAGCGCCTCTTGTGTTGGAAAGGCATAATATGTATTGCCCATAAATTCTATGGTCTCACCATATTTTTCGCAGATAGCGCTAACTATCCTTTTAATTCTTGGAATGTTGTTGTTTTGAGATATGATAAAGGAGATTATACATTCCCAAGGGCTTTGCGATAAAATCCTTATTCCACTTCCATATTCAACGGCTTTTTTCATATGGTCCTTAGCTATTACGCTTAAAATGTCGCTATTGATTTTTTCGTAATCCACATCAAGAGAAAGATATTTTTTCCAAGTGCGCTCATATTCGTCCCTTGTTGAATTGTATATAATAAGCTCATCTTCATGGTTTTGCGCAAACACCACATATTTGCCAAGCGCTACCCCACCAACCTCGTATTTATT
>JAGALI010000179.1 GCA_017625275.1 Clostridia bacterium | reverse complement strand
CCCATAAACATCATCTTTTTTCCTGGGGTTGTCATCATATAGGTCAAGAATGCTCTCATCGTAGCAAATTTTTGATCATAATCACCATACATTTTATCTACAAGAGATTTTTTGCCATGAACAACCTCATCATGAGACACCGGTAAAATATAATTTTCATTAAAAGCGTACATCATCGGAAATGTAAGCTTATCATGATTAAATTGTCTAAAATACGGATCAAGCTGAATGTAATCATATAAATCATTTGCCCATCCCATATTCCATTTATAATTAAAGCCTAGTCCGCCCTCGCTAACAGGCTTAGTTATCATTTCCCAGTTTGCGGATTCCTCGGCAATCATAAAGATATCATCAAATTCCGAAAAAACCTTAGTGTTTAGCTTTTGGAAAAATGCAATAGCCTCTTTGTTTTTATTAGAGCCATCCTCGTTAGGAATCCATTCACCAGGATCTCTATCAAAATCTAGATATAGCATTGATGCAACAGCATCAACTCTTAAACCATCGATATGATACCTTCTGAGCCAGAACAATGCATTTGATATAAGGAACGATTGCACCTCTTCTCTTCCAAGATCAAAGAATCTAGTTCCCCAAACCTTATGTTCCATTCGATCCTTACCCTGATATTCATAAAGTGGTTGCCCATCAAACTCATACAACCCATGCTCGTCCTTTGGAAAATGAGCAGGAACCCAGTCTAGAATAACTCCTATTCCACACTCATGCATTTTATTCACAAAATACATAAAATCCATAGGTGTTCCAAATCTAGATGTGGGAGAATAAAATCCTGTTACCTGATATCCCCAAGAGCCATCAAATGGGTGCTCCATTACCGGAAGAAGCTCTACATGAGTGAAACCCATTTTTTTAACATATGGTGCAAGCTCATCTGCAATTTCCCTATAATTCAAATAATGATTTCCATCCTTGGTGGATTCAGAATTTCTTGTTTTCCACGATCCGAGATGAATCTCGTATATATTAATTGGCGCTTGATAAAAATATTTTTCGGAAGCACCATTACCCTTGTGCATAGTTTCCTTTCTATGCTTTAACCAAGAATCATCAGACCATTCAAATCCATCTATGTTTGTCACAATGGATGCTGTCTTACCATTTGTTTGTGAGTAAAACGCGTAAGGGTCCGCTTTATAATGTGATTCACCGTGATTAGTAATTTTGTATTTGTAAAAGCTTCCTAAAAGCCTATTACTTGAAGAAAATTTACCTTCCCAAATACCAACAGATATTTTATGCATTTCAAATCCAGAATCCCAGCCTGTAAAATCAGAAGCAAGCTCTACCCTTTCGGCATTCGGAGCCCAAACTCTAAAAACATACTCAAAGCCATTATCAAGCTTGGTTTCGTGACATCCTAGATAATCATACGCATAATAATTTGTTCCTTGATGAAACAAATATGCGCCCATATCATTGTCTGTTATTTTATTGTTCTGCAAGGAATGTCACCACCCATTTAAAAATATTTTTACATTTTTATTATACTACACAAAATAAATAGTTTCAAGATTATTATTTAATATTTTATTAATTTTTATAAACAAATTTTGACATTTTCCCACATTTATGTAGAATTAAACTATAAAAGTAAAAGAACAGGAATTATTCCTGTTCCAAATAATATTCGCTTTTTAGGATAGAGCAAGTTCCAATAGTACGATATTTTCCCTTCACGAACAACAAATCTCGCTGATATCCCTCAAATTTCATTCCAAGCTTTCTCATAACAGCAAGGCTAGCATCATTACCAAACATAAACTTAGCCTCAACCCTGTGCATATTCATTGTTTCGAACGCAAAATTTATTACCATCTCAGCAGCCTCAGTTGCAAGTCCCATATTCCAATAATTAGGATTCAACACATATCCAATTTCAGCTACTCTATTTTCCTCGTCTATTCTTGTGAAGCCTGCTGTACCAATCATTTTACCATTTTCTTTGTAAACAAGAGCCCAATCAGTATATTCACCCGATTTGTATTTTGAAATTATATAGTCTATAAATTCTTTTGTATATTCCTCATCCTCATGTACAGACCACAGCAAATATGCAGATGTTTTAGGATTGCATGAATATTCGTACATATCTCTAGCATCAGAGCGACGCATTTCCCTAAGCATAAGTCGTTCTGTATGTAATGTGGGAATTTTAGAAAAAATTCTTTTAATTAAATTCAACTTCATTTGATTCCTCTTGTAGCAATTTCTTCGTAAAGCAAACCCTTTACGAATTGAATATATTGTACCATTAATAGCCGTTTTAGTCAACACTTATTTAACAAATAATTTTTATTCCCATATTGATATTAATCAAAAAGTATGATATACTTTAGAAAATAAAATTTTAAAATGAAGGTATAAAATGAAAAAGATAGCTTTTATCGGTGCAGGTAATATGGCATCAGCTATATGTGGTGGAATAATAAATTCAGGCTTAATCGGTGCCGAAAATATTTTTTTATACGACAAAAACGCTAATCAATACGATAAATTCAATGCGTCATGCAATGCTTCTAAAAGCATTTGCAATGCTGTTTTGAATGCAGATTATATTTTCTTTTCGGTAAAGCCTCAAAGCATCAAAGAGGTATTAGCAGAAATAAAAGACTTGAAGCTTAATGATAAAGTGTTCATTTCTATATGCGCAGGTATCACTATCGAGTCCATAGAAAGCGCTCTCGGTCGTGTAAAAATAATTAGAACCATGCCAAACACCCCGCTTTTAATCGGCAAAGGTGTTACTGCTCTTTGTAAAAACTCACTTATATCAAGCGAGGAATTTGATTTTGTAAAATCAATATTCTCTTCTTCCGGATATATAACCGAGCTTGAGGAGACTGAAATTAACAACATCACTGCAATAACATCAAGCTCTCCTGCATATGTATATTTATTTGCTAAAGCAATGCTTGTTGGCGCTGAAAATCTAGGCTTTTCTCATGAAAACACTTTAGAAATGATTTGCAAAACAATTATTGGTGCTACCGAAATGATTCTTAAGGATTCTCGCTCTATTGATGATCTTATTCAAATGGTAAAATCACCAAACGGAACCACTGAACGTGCACTCAATGTTTTCGAAGAAAGCAACTTAATTGAAATAGTTAGCAAAGCGATGAAGGCTTGTGCTGATCGAGCTGATGAGCTCGCAAAAATGAATTAAGAGGTATAAAATGAACGAATTCGACGAAGAATTTAATGAAGCTTCTGAGCCAAAAAAGAAAAAATTCAATATATTTGATTGGTATTACAGAGACGGCAAGGGTGTCGAAGGAAAAGATACTGACTTTTTGAAGGAGCCTACGGTAAAAAACTTCTTCAAAGCCCTATGGCGTAAGCTCGGCAAGCTCATGTCTGCAAATTTACTATTTATATTTTGCAATTTTCCTATATTTTTTCTTATTATCGCAATGTCAGGAATTTTTGGAGATAGCTCTTATGCGCCTTTAAATCAACAATGGTCTGTATTAAAGGGCGCATAAGAGCTATCTCCAAAAATTCCTGACATTGCGATAATAAGAAAAAATATAGGAAAATTGCAAAATATAAATAGTAAATTTGCAGACATGAGCTTGCCGAGCTT
>JAGALI010000178.1 GCA_017625275.1 Clostridia bacterium | reverse complement strand
TTCTGCTGAAAAGATTGAGCTTGATAAAACATCTTTACAAATGATTGAAGGCGATACATCTAATTTGAAGGCAACTTTCACACCTGATGATACAACTGAGGTTGCACTCACATGGTCAAGCTCAAATGCAAATGTTGTAACAGTTGAAAACGGAGTTGTTACAGCAGTGGGAGCAGGAGAGGCAACAATTACTGCAAAAACAGAAAACGACAAAGCAGCAACCTGTAAAGTAACAGTTATAGCTAATGGAGTTGGATTTTCAACACTTCAAGTAGAGGGTACTAACGCATCTAAGAAGGTATCTGATGCTACAACAAAATTTTCATTTAAAAATGAGGTTTCAGCAAGTGGTTATGCGACATTTGTTATCGCAAAGGATCAAGCCGGCTCACAATTAATTACTGAAGATTCTGTTTCTCTCGAAATTGGAGATAATGTTTTCTATGTTATCGAAACAATTGGGGAGAAAAAGACAGTTTATACTGTAACAATTCGTCGTAGAGCAATGTGTACCATTACCTTTAATGTAGATGGTGGTAGAGAAATTGAATCAATAACAGTAGAAGAGGATTCTAAAATCAAAGCTCCTACAACAGCAAAATGGGGTTACATAGTTAAGGGTTGGGATCACGACTTTACAAAGCCTATTACCGAAAGCAAAACTATTACAGTAGAGTGGGAAGCTGATCCAAGACCTAGTGTTCAAGTTGTTAATAACAAGACTGCAAAGGAATTGTTTGAGGCAACAAAGGCTATTGTAGATGCTTATAAAAACTTTACCTTAGCTGAAACTCAAACGCTTGTTATGAGCTTTGACGGTCAAAGCCAAACAGTTGTTCAATATGCAACTGAAAAAATTGATAATGACGCTTATTCATTTTACGTAGAAGACGCACTTGGTGGAGTTAGAGACATTCGTTACGTAACATATGGTGAAGGTGACAATGATAATATTTACTATGTTCTAGAAGGCGAAAAGCAAAATGGTGTGCTATATCCTAGTGTAAAGGGAAAAGCAACTCTTACAGTCGATGATTGCCATATTCTAGCTGGTGTTGACCCTGAGGAGAGCAAGCTGTTCTACATTCCCGAAAGTGCATTGAATGAAATCGGTTTCTATATTGGTGAGGATAATAACTCATATTATATCGAATATATGGTAGATGGCAAAAAATATCAAAGCATGAACAAATTGCCATATGAGATTATTGGAGATGTTGCATATCGCTTGTATTTCGACTCAGAAGGAAACCTTTTGAATATTACAGTGATTTATAGTGGAAAGCTTGAAATCCAAGCAGGCTCTGGCGTGTATATGGATACTGATTATAAGGTAGTTGGTATTTTTGAGCAAATTGGAACAACTACAGTTTTAGAGCCAGAGAATCCTGAAACCTATATTGATGTTACTACTCAATTGAAAGAGCAAATCGAACAGCTCAAAAAAGAGCAAGAGGACGCAAAAGGCGACGAGTAATAATATAAAAAAGGGACTGATATCAGTCCCTTTTTGTTTAACCTCAGTAGAAATGCATATACTACACAAAAAAGAGGTGTAAAATGAATTCTATATGGGAGCAGAACATAAAGCAGAATCAATTTGAGCAATTAAAAGGAAATTTAAAAACAGATGTGTTAATAATAGGTGGTGGTATTACAGGAATATTGTGTGTATATATGCTAAAGCAAGGTGGAATCGACTGCGCACTTATTGAAGCAAATGAAATTTGTAGTGGAATCACCAAAAATACAACGGCAAAAATCACGATTCAGCATGGTCTAATTTATGACAAGATGATTAGAAGATTTGGGGTTGAGAAAGCACAGCTTTACTTAAGTGCGCAATTAGAGGCCACTGAAAGATATAAAGAGCTGTGTCAAAAAATAGAATGTGAATATGAGCAAAAGGACTCATATGTATATTCTGTTGGCGATCGCAAGAAAATTGAGAGAGAAGTAAGGGCTTTAGAAAGAATAGGCTGTAGTGCTAAGCTTTTTGACAAAATAAAGCTTCCGTTTTCGGTTGCAGGAGCAGTGTGTGTCCCAAATCAAGCGCAATTTCATCCACTGCGCTTTGCGCTTGAGCTTGCAAGAGGTCTTCCAATCTATGAAAATACAAAGGCATTAGAAATTATGCCTAATAGGGTTATTACAGAGCATGGAAAAATAGATGCTAAAAAGATAATTGTCGCAACTCATTTTCCATTATTAAATAAGCATGGCGCATATTTTTTAAAAATGTATCAGCATCGATCTTATGTTATAGCCTTGAAAAACGCACAAGATGTTGACGGAATGTATGTGGATGAGGCAGATAATGGAATGTCATTTCGAAATTATAAAGAGTATTTGCTATTAGGTGGAGGAGGTCATAGAACAGGTAAAAAAGGTGGAAATTGGAATGAGCTAGAAGCCTTTGCAAAAGCACATTACCCACAATCAATAGAGAAAGCTAGATGGGCAACTCAAGACTGTATGACGCTTGATGATATACCATATATTGGGGAATATTCTAGTGGCACTAGTAATCTATATGTAGCGACAGGCTTTAATAAATGGGGAATAACCTCTGCAATGGTCTCGGCAAAAATATTAACAGATTTGGTAAGGGAAAAATCAAATGATTACGCGTCTGTTTTCTCGCCATCAAGAAGCGTGCTACGCCCTCAGCTAGCGATTAATTTAACAGAGGCATTAATAGGATGGATAACGCCAACTACGCCTCGATGCCCGCACCTTGGCTGTGCCTTGAAATACAATCCACAGGAGCACTCGTGGGATTGTCCTTGTCATGGCTCTAGATTTTCAAGTGATGGAGCTCTAATAGATAATCCAGCGACAGATGATAAGAAAATTTAGTAAAAAGCAGACCATTTGGCCTGCTTTTTACATATAAACATTAAATTAAATTGACACACAATTCAACTTATGATAAAATAATATAAAGAGGTGATTTTATGGAGATGGTGTTGCTAACAGCGCTCGGAGTTGGTGGAGCAACAGTTGTTGGCGCGATAATAGGCTTTGCCTTTAAAAATATATCTCATAAATTTTCTGATATTGTGATGTCCTTTGCGGCAGGAGTAATGCTTTCGGCAGCCGTTTTGGGGCTGATTATGCCTTCCATAGACTATGGTGGCAAATATGGCCTCGTAATCACAATAGTCGGCATTTTTGTAGGCGCATTAGCCTTAAATTTTATAGACAAGCTTGTGCCTCACCTTCATAGACTTGCAGGTTCCGATATGGAATCGCATAATGATTCAAAGCTTAGTAAGGTGATACTGTTTGTAACTGCAATTGCAATTCATAATCTTCCAGAGGGAATAGCCGCAGGAGTTGGCTTTGGTTCCGGAAACACATCTCAAGCACTTGTGATTGCTGGAGGAATTGCGCTTCAAAACATTCCAGAGGGAATGGTAATAATAGCTCCTATGATTTCTGCTGGAGTAAAGCCAAGAAAAGCCTTTCTTTTGGCTGCTCTTACAGGTCTAATTGAGGTTGTAGGAACTATTATTGGATATTTTGCAGTAACTATAGCATCTGCAATCTTGCCATTTGCACTTGCATTTGCTGGTGGAACAATGCTGTATGTAATAAGTGATGAAATGATACCAGAAACGCACGCACATGGCAGTCAAAGAGGAGCAACCTATGCGTTGCTTGTAGGCTTTTGCGTAATGCTTGTAACAGATGTGCTTTTAGGGTGAGAGGCTTTTATGAAAAAATATGATTTAATAGTAATTGGTGGTGGCTTTGCAGGTGTAGCCTCAGCTATTTCTGCATCACGAGAAGGGGCACATGTTCTTCTCGTAGAGAAGGGAAATTGCCTAGGAGGTGCTGCTACAAATAGCCTTGTTAATCCGTTTATGCCTAATAGAACAGAGATAAATGGAGAAAAGACAGAGCTATCTCAAGGGGTTTTTAAGGAAATATTACAAAGACTTGAGACATTGGGCGCCTTGATTTGGGGCGAGAGCTTTCTTGAAGAGGAGCTAAAATACATTTTAAATGAAATGCTAGAGGAAAATGGCGTTGATTTGCTTTATCATGCTTATGTTTCGAAAGCTATAAGGATAGATGACAAAATAAAATCTATTATAGTTGCTACAAGGGCTGGTGAAATAGAGCTTTTTGCCGATTATTTTATTGATGCAACAGGAGATGCACAGCTTGCATTTCTTAGTGGCTGTCCGACGAGGCTTGGAAGAGAAGCCGATGGACTTTGTCAGCCCATGACACTCTGCTTTAGAGTGGGTAATGTGGACACAGATAAGTTCTATAAAAGCAGAGAAAAATTCCAAGAAAAATATGCGCTTTTGCATTCGGAAGGAAAGCTTATAAATCCAAGAGAAAATATACTTGTTTTTAGTACACCTGTGAAGAATGTTTTGCATTTTAACACAACAAGAGTAGTGAAGAAAAATCCAACAGATCCCATCGAGCTTACAGAGGCAGAAATCCTTGCGCGCAAGCAGGTTTTCGAAATATATGAGTTTCTAAAAGAGAACGCTGACGGAATGGAAAACAGCTTTATTATGTCCACAGGTGGCGAGATAGGTGTTCGCGAAAGCAGAAAAATAATAGGCGACTATGTGCTTACAGCTCAGGATTACAAGGACTGTATTAGATTTGATGATGCGGTCTGTGCGTGCAATTATGAAATAGATATACATAACCCAGAGGGGGCTGGAACAAGCCATTATTTCTTTAATAAGGGTGAGTATTATACAATTCCTTACAGGTCACTTATTCCTAAGGGAATTGAAAATATGCTAGTTGCAGGAAGATGTATATCCTCAGATCATGAGGCACAGGCATCGTATAGAATAATGCCTACAGTATGTACAATTGGAGAAGCTGCAGGTACAGCAATTGCACAAGCGATAAAAACCAAATTAACTATTCGCGAAATTGATGTAAAAAAGCTTCAAAATACGCTTGTGAAAAATGGAGATCGGAAGAGCACACGTC
>JAGALI010000023.1 GCA_017625275.1 Clostridia bacterium | reverse complement strand
CTTTTTCTTTCTTTTTGGTGGAGAATGGAACTGATTCGAACACTCCTTCGTGGCTTTGCTACGAATAGAGTGCGTAAACGAGGTAAGAGCCGTTGTCTGCTTGCAAGCATAAGGCTCACCGAAGTTCCTTTTGCAATGCAAAAAGCCTCTCTCCTTCTCCGCCAAAGAAAAAGGGACACATTTTTGTGTCTCTTTTTCTTTCTTTTGGTGGAGAATGGAACTGATTCGAACACTCCTTCGTGGCTTTGCTACGAATAGAGTGCGCAAACGAGCGTAAGGCGTTGAGAGCTTACTCACATAAGCTGAGCGAAGTTCTTTTTCACAAGAAAAAGCCTCTCTCCTTCTCTTTTTGTTTATCCAAGCCACAGGCTTGGCATATCATCACGCGCTAGCGTGTATCTCATCAGCCCTTCGGGGCTGTATATCATCACTCTTTGGAGTGTATTTCCCTGCAATTTGAGCTCTTTTTCTTGATAGTCAGTGAGCTTGACTCCACGAATCATAGAGTTGCTTTTTTTGAGGCAAAGCGACGACTTTTTTCTTATCTCGGATTCATAGGTTGACTTTTTTTGCCCCTTGTGATAAAATCAAATTAATCACTATCGGAGGTGCTGAAATGAACAAAAACGAACATTCTATTGGCAAAGCCATAGCCAAGCTAAGAGCTGAAAAGGGCTGGACGCAAGCTCGCCTCGCAAGAGAGCTATGTGTTGAAGATAAAACTATAAGCAGATGGGAATGCGAGGAGGGCTATCCAAGCATAAGCTCATTGCCTCAAATTGCAAAGGTTTTTAATGTTTCTATTGATTATCTTTTGACAGGTAACGAGCCTGAGCAACTTGTTAGTTATATCTCTAAAAAAGAATCTTGTGCAAAAAATGATGATTTAGAGCTTTTTGAATCTATCGACAAGGACTCGCTAACCACTAAGGATGAAAACGGAAAAACTATGTTAGATTACATTCTAACATATTTCCCAAAAAAGGTTATGAAGGCTTATGCCGACAAGACAGGCTCAACCGATATGCGACTAAAGTTTCTTTTAGGCACTGTAGATTTACCTTGGAACCCATCTGAAAAAGGAAAAATAGGCAATTATGATAATCTTTCAAATTATAAGGGATTGAATGTTTGGGGTGATTATAGATCATCCTCAAGGATTTCAGAAAGCGTTTATAATGAAAAGCTGTTTGATTTTCTAATTGCAGCCTTTGAACAGGTAAATAAAGAATCCCTGAATCTTTATCTATGTCAATTCCCTTCTGTTGCAGAAAAATTGTTTGCAAAGGCGATAGATTTACTACCAAGCGAAAAGGGAGAAAATATAATTAAGTATCTGTTTAGCTTCAGAGATGAGTATAATTCAAAGAAATACTATATAAAAATCGACGAAATGTGGAATGACAGAACGGAGTATTTTTCAATCGGTTTTTCAAGCTTTGCCGAAGCTTTGCTTGATAAAGGATTTATTGAGCTTGCGCAGAATTGTGACAAAAACCTTGACTCATCAAAGATAGAGCTTGCAAAATTAAAAAAGCAAGGAAAGGACAACACCAAGGAGGCAGAGCTTTTAAAATGCGAGCGTGATGGTGTTTTAGATGGAAAAAAGCTATTAGAAGCAAACGATTATGAGCTTGCCAAGCTTGCTTTTAAAAAGCATCCAAATATAATAGATAGAAAGGCCTGCCGTTTTGAAAATGCCTTAGAAGCCAAGGAGTGTAAGGTTATTTATCTTCCAAATCCTAATCAGTATTTTTCCTATAGTAATGCTATGCTTTATGAGCCAAGATCAGACTATATGCACTTTAATGGATACCGTGGTACTTATACATCGTGTTTTTATATACACTCAACATATAACGAGAGCGACAGGGCGTTAGAGGCGCTAAACAAATGCTTGAAAAACAACATTTTAGCTGTTGTATATGCACGAACAAAGCGCAACGAATTCAGCAAGGACTATAAAATGTCATACATTTGCGATTTCTATAATCGCCATCTATACGAGGAATGTATTAACGCCTCCTACAATAAGCTAAAGGAATTCTTTGAAATTGCCTGCCATTTAACAGGCTCAATGGAAGAAATGCTTGACAAGTACTATATGGATTTTGAGCCAGGCTGTATATATAAAACATACAACGATGGCGAGGACATTCATATTGTAAGTGAAAGACTAATAAAGGATGTAATGCAAGAAATTATAACTGCATATAATATGCTACAAGTGGATTCATATAACCCAAAGGTGCTTAGCGAGGATTGCCTTAACCTTTTAGGCAAAATTTTCAACGAGCACGTATATATCGACCGTCCCGATGATGATTGGGAATATTGATTACATTTCGTATTTTAGTATTGATTTTGCGAACCATATGTTTGCAATACAACTGTAATCAGTTCGATTTTCATCTCTCCTTCTCCGCCAAAGAAAAAGGGACACATTTTTGTGTCCCTGCTTGTTTTTTTGGTAATATTCGGTCTTTTCGATATGCACAATTAAATCACTTTATATTGCTAAGGGCATTTTCCTCAAATATTATAGGCAGACCCCTTGATTTTTTGTACGAAGCCCAGCTGTCATAAACATCATAAATTCCTCTGTAAAAGTCCTTACATGGAACAAGCTCGCAATCTTGGATTTGCTTGTTATTTACGATTAGAAAATATCTATAGCTCAAAACATCGTCTATTCTATCAAGAGAGATGGTTTTCGATTTTATAAGCGATGCCAAGGACTCAAGCCACTCAAGATATCCAACTATTTCCTTGTAGCGCGCTTTTGTATCTATTACATACGAGGGGTCCTTTCTACAGGTCTCCAGCTCGTTCATCAGCTCTCCACAGTTATATGTATTATAGAATTGAACGCTATAGTCCACAAGAAAGCTCGCCTCGTTTAAATCCTTATCTCTTTTGAACTGTATAAATAGTGCGCCTGCGCCAACAATAGCCGTGCTAACAGTAATAACTGTTGCCACCCTTGAGCCTATATTTTCGTCAAAAAACAAGGTGCACACAAGAGAGATGAGAATTAAAAACACACTTATTATTACAACTATTCTGCTTTTGTTTTTCATATTTGAACCTCTTTTTCTTGTCAAAAATTGTCTTATCTGTAGATATTATATCATTTATTATTGAGAAAGTAAATATTTAGTTGCATTTTAGTATTTAATATTGTCTTATATAAAAAGGGCGACCATGTGGTCGCCTTTTCTATCTAAATTTTATCTCTGCTATGTGTGGGCGATGGTCTGAGGCTATAATCGCAGGAACCTCAGCTGATACCACCTCTATATCAGGTGTTACAAAGATATAGTCTATCTTTACCTCTGGTGCGTCAGACGGCCAGCTAAGTCCCTCTCCCTCAAAAAAATCGGCCGTGTCGACAAGTCTTTCTCTTATTGGTCTTAAGGCTGGGTTATCTGGGGTGACATTGAAATCACCCATAAGCACGCATTTTTCGTCTTCAAGATTTTCTAGTATTGTTGCAACTGCGCTTTCGTGCTCGTCAGGGTTTAGCCCAAAATGAACGACAAGCACGACAAGTCCGTTTTCAAGGCGCGCCTTTAGCACGCATCTTGTTTCATAGTAGCCATCATATCTTCTTGGCACAGGGTCTGGGATTGTTATTGTCTTAGCACTCTCTATTTTATATCTTGATAAAAATCCGTTTCCATAAGAGCCATCAGAAAAGCGACACGCCTCTGCAAAATAGTGATTTTCAAGCTCTGCACATGCGCCCAGTCTCTCTGTTTGCCTGCCAAACGACGAGCCCTCGTCATACATCTCGTTAAGACCGACAATATCTGCCCCACAGGCTTTTATTGCCTCTGCCATTTTCTCGTAATCAACCCTTTTTTCCAAATAATTTAAGCAATGCTGAGTGTTAAAGGACATTATTTTCATGGTATTACCTCGCTCAATTCAAGATTATAAGTATATTGTAGCATACTTGCGCGACAAATGCTTGAATTTTTTTAACAAATATGATAAAATTACCTTGTAAATATTTATTTTAGCTTTTGGGGGAATTAAAATGAAAAAATATTTAGGAATTGAGCTTGGCTCAACAAGAATAAAGTCCGTTTTGATTGACGAGGGTGCAAATGTAATCGCACAGGGCGCGCATGATTGGGAAAACAAGCTTGAAAATGGTCTTTGGACATACTCGCTTGAGGATGTTTGGGCAGGACTTGCATCATCATATAAATCTCTTTGCGATAATTTTGGTAAGCCTATCGAGGCACTTGACGGCATCGGAATTTCTGCCATGATGCACGGCTATCTCGCTTTTGACCAAAACGACAGATTGCTAGTTCCATTTAGAACCTGGAGAAACACTAACACCGCAAGGGCTGCTGATGAGCTTACAGGCGTGCTTGGCTTTAATATGCCTCAGCGCTGGAGCGCATCACACTACTATCAGGCTGTTTTAAATGGTGAGGAGCATGTAAAGAATGTTTCCTTCCTCACAACTCTTGCTGGCTATGTTCACTGGATGCTTACAGGCAAGAGGGTGCTTGGAATCGGCGATGCTGCAGGTATGTTCCCAATAAAGGACAATAATTACGATAAGGATATGCTATCAAAATTCGACGCGCTTCTTAAGAAAAATGGCGTAGATGCATCTCTTGAGGCGCTTTTGCCAAAGGCACTTCTTGCTGGCGAGGACGCAGGCACTCTTACCGAGGCTGGCGCAAGGCTTCTTGACCCAAGCGGTACACTTAAGGCGGGTGCTCCACTTTGCCCGCCAGAGGGCGATGCTGGCACAGGTATGGTGGCTACGAATGCAGTTAAGATGCGTACAGGTAATGTTTCAGCAGGAACCTCTGCCTTTGCTATGGTGGTGCTTGAAAAGCCACTTTCAAGGGTAAATTCCTCTATTGATGTTGTAGCTACTCCGTCAGGCGCGCCTGTTGCAATGGTACACGCAAACAACTTTACCTCTGAAATTAACGCTTGGGCAAATCTCTTTGATGAGGTTCTTAGCCTTGGTGGCGTATCTATGAGAAAGGGCGAGCTTTTTGATAGGCTTTACGAATGCTCTGCCGATAGCGACGAGAGCGTTGGTGGTCTTGTTGGCTACAACTTCCTATCAGGTGAGCCTATTGTTGGCATGGAGACTGGTATTCCTCTTATCGCAAGAATGCCAAGTGGCAAGCTAACCCTTGCTAACTTTATGCAGATGCAGTTATATTCTGCGCTTGGCGCTATGAGCATCGGCATGGAAACTCTTGCAGAGGAAAATGTGAAAATTGACAACATGTGTGGTCACGGTGGCTTCTTTAAGACACCATTTATCGGTGCTAATGCTATGAGCGCGGCGCTTGGTGCTCCTATTACAACAATGAAAACTGCTGGCGAGGGGGGCGCGTGGGGCGTTGCTGTGCTTGCTCTCTATGGTGCAACCAAAAACGGCTCTCTTGAGGACTTCCTCGATGGTCTTTTTGCTAGCGCTGAAAAGGAAACCGTTGTTGCAAGCGATGCTGAGAGGGCAAAGTTCTCTGCCTTTATGCAGACCTACAAAAAGGGACTTAAGGTTGAAAGGACAGCAACCGAAGCATTTTAATAGTAAAAGCAAGTCCGTTTGGGCTTGCTTTTTACAACAAAGAGGTGTTGCATTTGCAACACCTCTTGCTTTATTTTACTACCGTAACCGTGCACCAGTCAACTCTACCATTTGAGCTAACCATAATGGTTGCCTCGCCTGGATTATAGCCCATTACTACACCCTTGTTTGTGACTCTAGCAACATGCTCACTAGAGCTTGAAAAGGTAAGGCTCTTATCCGTTGTGTTTTCTGGAGTAAAGCCAACTGTAAACACATATGTCTCTCCAACCTTTAGAGTGAGCTTATCGGTATCGAGCTTTATGCTCTTTGCCGTAACAACCTCATCGTCATCCTTTTTGCTACTAGAGCTAGTTTCCTTTTCGCTCTGCTCCTTCTTGCTTGACGAGCTTTCCCTTTCGCTCTCCTCCTCGTCCTTGTCACAGGAGAAAAGGAAGCACGCGCTAAAAAGCATAAGCACTACTAAAATAAGTGATAAAAATCTTTTCATTATATCAAACCTCACATGGACTTGTTTTCTTATATTATATAACCATTTATGTTAAAAGTCAAGGCGAATATTATATGCATTATAAGTTGATTTTTTGTATGCAATATAATAAATAATTGCTTTTTAAAATAAACAAAGGACACGGCTGATGCTGTGTCCTTTATTTATGATATTCCTCAAACAAATCATTCGGCGTACATTCCAAAATATCGCAAAGCGCCTTTAGATTTTCAAACTTAATGCCTGTT
>JAGALI010000177.1 GCA_017625275.1 Clostridia bacterium | reverse complement strand
GAAAAGACATCCTTGGGCTCTCCCTCTAAAATTATTTTGCCGTGAGACATAACAACGATTCTATCGCAGTACATTGCCATATCCTCCATGCTGTGGCTGACAATCACTACACTATTTTGGCTTTTTCTTTGGTAATCTCGAATACCACCAAGGATTTCACGCCTTCCTCTTGGGTCAAGTCCTGCGGCAGGCTCGTCAAGCACCAAAAGCTTTGGCTCCATTGCCATAACCCCGGCGAGCGCCACGCGCCTTTTTTGACCACCTGAAAGGTCAAACGGAGATTTTTCAAGCATGTCAACATTAAGCCCACAAAATTGTGCGCTTTTAGCTACCCTGTGTGCGATTTCATCATCTGAAAGCCCCATGTTTTTAGGGCCATAGGCAATATCCTCACGAACAGTTTCGGCAAAGAGCTGATATTCGGGGTATTGCATAACCATACCGACCTTATAACGCACCTTGCTTATCTGCTTGGGCTTTTCCCATATGTCCTCACCATCAACAAAAACCTTTCCTGAGTCTGGAGCTATTAAGCCATTAAACATTTGAACAAGCGTTGATTTGCCTGAGCCCGTGTGGCCTATTATTCCAGTTATTAGGTTTTCCTTAACAGAGAGATTTACATTTTCTAGAGCATGAATCTCGTATGGCGTTTTCTTCCCATAAACGAAGCTCACATTCTCAAGCTTAACTATTGACATCTTTACTTCCCTGTTTTATCTATTTCTCCCTTGATAAGCTCGGCACAGGTGTCAAAATCATACACTCCTAGCGAGATATCAAATCCGTTTTCCTTATTCAGCTTATACAGAAGCTCCACTGATTGTGGCACCTCAAGACCTGCCTGCCAAAGCTTATCAACCTGACAAAACACATCGTTTGGCTTGCCCTCAAGGTATTTTTCTCCATCCTTCATTACAAGAACTCTATCCGCCTTTATTGCCTCGTTCATATAATGAGTAATCAGAATGACAGTTATACCCTCCTCACGATTCAAGTGAAGAATGGTATCCATTACATCGCTTCTGCCCATTGGATCGAGCATAGCCGTAGATTCGTCAAATATGATACATTTAGGCTTCATAGCAATAATTCCTGCTATTGCCACCCTCTGCTTCTGACCGCCAGATAGCTTATGAGGGGCATGCCTTGCATATTCGCTCATTTTAACAATCTTCAGTGCTTCATCAACCCTATGTCTTATTTCCTTTGGCTCTACGCCTAAATTTTCTGGTCCAAAGGCGACATCCTCCTCGACAATTGTTGCAACAATTTGGTTGTCTGGATTTTGAAATACCATGCCAACCTTTTTGCGAATTTCAAGAATATCCTGCTCACTCATGCTTTCGTCAGTAATGTCCTTGCCATCGACATAGATATGTCCCTCGTCCGGAGCAAGTATCATATTTATAAGCTTTGCGCTGGTTGATTTTCCAGAGCCATTGTGCCCCAAAATTGCAACAAATTCACCCTCGTTTATTTCGAAGGACAAATTTCTCACAGCGTACATTCCCTTTTCCTGCTCATCTCCTGGATACGCAAAGGAAACATTTTCAAATTTTATAATTGGATTCATTTTTTCTCCTTGACTCAGGAATTATTTTTCATTTACCCATCTTGCGCTTGCACCACATGGCAAATATCCACCTGTTTGCGTTACGGGCAACGCAAGCTCTGCCGTGCTAGCCTTACCACCATGCCTTTTAACTATTTCAAGCTCAAGCACATATCCCATTGTAAGAGCGCTTAGACCTGTTGTATAAGAGTTTATAAGGAAGAACAGCGGGTCATCTGACAGAACTTTTTCACAAAGCGAAACGAAATCGCAAACAGCGTCCTCTAGCTTCCACACCTCTCCACCAGGTCCTCTACCATATGATGGTGGGTCCATAATTACTGCATCGTATTTATTGCCTCGCCTTATTTCTCTTTCGACAAATTTACGACAATCATCAACTATATATCTTACAGGCGCATCTGCAAGTCCACTTAGTGCAAGATTTTCCTTAGCGCAAGCAACCATACCCTTTGACGCGTCAACATGAACGACCTGCGCGCCAGCCTTAGCAGCGGCTGCTGTTGCTCCACCTGTATATGCAAACAAGTTTAAAACCTTTACATCTCTGCCCTGCGCCCTTCTTTTTTTGATAAGCTCACTAAACCAATCCCAGTTTGCAGCCTGCTCCGGAAACAGTCCT
>JAGALI010000176.1 GCA_017625275.1 Clostridia bacterium | reverse complement strand
CTTTATGCCATCAAGGTCTAATATTGCTTCTTTAGGTGTATCACCTGCCACAAGGTCACAATTTCCCTTAACCTTAAAGAATGTTATATTTGGAAATTTATCCTCTGCATGAACAATGTCCCTTAGTCCATCACCAAGAAATATAACAAGTGAGCAATTTGGATGCTTCTCTATCGCTTCTATTATATTTGATACTCTACCATGAGAGTCCGAAAAAACAAGAATTTTTATAAAAATCACCTCATTTTTAATATACCACAAAGAGGGTCTTGTGTCAACTGACAAAATCTCTCATAAACTGTTATAGATAGGAGGAGAATGCCATGAAAATTGACAAAAATACAATAAATATGCTTCTTAAAATGAGCGATGATAGACTTTGGAGCACTCTTAAATTTGCGATGTCACGCTCTGGGAATGATATTATGAAGGATTTAAAGCAACCAGAGGATTTGTCCAAGCTACGAGAGGTGCTGGCAGGTCTTACCGACGATGACATTGACCGGGTTAGCGAATTACTTGAAAAGGGGAAGAAAAAATGAGTGAGAGTAGCTTTGAGGATGCACTCTCCTCTATTATGGGAAACGAGGAGCTGATGAGTAAGATTTCTGCTATTGCAAGCTCTCATGGTGGAAATAGTGACGAAGCTTTACCTGAGGTTATTGAGGCTATATCGTCATCACTAGGAAGGGACTCTGAAAAAAAGGAGCATAGGGAAAAGCAAAAAAGTACCTTTAGTCACTCTAAAAACGCAAAGCTTTTGCTTGCCTTGCGTCCGTTTTTGAGTGAGAAGCGAGGGCAATTAATAGATAGCATTTTAAAGGTTGAGCAAATAGCAGAAATAATGAAGCTTTCAAGGTGATTTTATGTATAGTAGATATTCCAATATATCAATACCTGAAAATTATAGTGGAAATCGCTTTTCTATTAGCGAGCCTGAAACCAAAACACATAGGGGCGAGCTACGAGGTGCTAGCAGAACCACCCACTCCCCTTCGTTTATAGAGGCTACAAGTAAGCTACAAAGCGAAGCGCAAGAGATTGAGAATCATAATGCCATATACGATGATACGGAATGCGATGTATGCGACAATGATGAACCCAAGGAAAGCACCTGTGTGGATTGCGACGAGTGTGACAAGTGCAAAATTACCGAGCATCACGATGAGACAGAAAATAAATCGGAAAAGCCTTTGTGTGTCGACAATATACAAAAAAAGTCGCGTTTTGATTTTTCCTCAATAAAAAGCCTTCTTTCTGGGCTTGACACTGACACGCTTGTAATTTTAGGATTGATTATATTACTTATGAGTGATAGTGATAAAAGCAATGATGATGTGGTGGCAATTCTTGCTTTGTTGCTTTTAAATTAAAGAAAAACCATAGCTCCGCGCTATGGTTTCTTTTTTATAGCAATACATTTATAAGCTCAGAAAGAAGCTCGTCGGAGCAAGAGGTGAGTGCGCCAAGAGGCAAAGAATCTGTCCTTTTTGATTCCAAGCAATAGGATATACCTATTTCCTTGCCTTCATTATCAAAAATCATTTCTATATCCTCGTCCTCGCAAATGCTTCTTATCAAATATAGCTTCGATGCAAGATAAGGATATTCGTTACAAAGAGCTATTATGCCATCACCCTCAAGGGCTTTTTCTGATTTGATTTTAAATGTGACTCTGCTTTCATCTATTATCACTATCATTTCACACTTGAAGCTGATATCGTTTAAAATACTTATCGTAGTCAAAAATACAAGCTCTAGGTCTTGAACATTCATTTCAATAGGCTTCTCTATGCTATCGAGGATTGATATTTTAATTCCCTCTAGGCTCTTTTTAGCGTTTATTCTTTCGAGCAATAGTCTAAGATATGAGGCAATATCAGCAAGAGCAATCAAATCGCTTCTTGTTCTATTGTAGAGAGATAAAATCCTTTGTATTTTCTCCTTGCTATTATCAATTTTCACAGCGTCACCTACAAAGCAAAGCTCAAGCTCCTTTTTTCCGTGTCTTTCCTTTGCCATTATTATGGCATATGGAAAATCCTCAACATTTGATTTTTGAAGCTCTATTCTACTATCATACATTGATAGCTTTCTTATTGCATCGGCGTCAATTATGTCCAAAATATCATCGCCTACGCCCTTACCTTTTAGGATCAGCTCTGCCGTTTCGTTAAGGCTTAATATTCGTCCTGATTCATTTGTTACTACAATAAACAGCTGTTTAGCTCTATTAAGTCTCATAATTTGTCCTTTTATTATTGCATTTTTATTTTTTATGTGTTAAAATCTTTATAGCGAATTCTCGCAAACTATTTTTAGTGAGGTTTTTATGGATACTGCTCAATCAAATTATTCAGTTCCTCTTACGCAAATCATTGAAGAATTTAATCTTGAAATTATATATGCGCCAGAAAATCTTAAGGATATAATGATTTCTCACGCGGATATCATTCGTCCTGGCTTGCCACTTGCTGGCTTTTTTGAATATTTTGACCCAAACAGAATTCAAATTATTGGTCGTGTTGAGTCAATCTATTTAAGTAAGCTTACGCCTAACGAAAGAGTTGAGCGTGTTGGCAATTACCTTGAGAAAAAGCCTGTATGTATCGTTATTACTAGAAATATTGAGCCTTTTACAGAGGTTACTGAGCTTGCGAAGGAATATAACGTTCCTGTTCTACGTACAAGCATGCCGACAAGCTCATTTACCTCATCT
>JAGALI010000175.1 GCA_017625275.1 Clostridia bacterium | reverse complement strand
GTAGTTGTTTCCCAAATCGTGCGTTCACCTGGAATGTACTACGATTTTTCAATCGACAAGACAGGTATGCACAACTATACAGCTCAGGTAATTCCTTATCGTGGAGCTTGGCTTGAATATGAAACAGATGCACAAAATGTATTCTATGTTCATATCGACAAGAACAGAAAGATGCCTGTAACCGTTCTTATTCGTGCACTCGGCGTTGAAACCGAGGAGGACATTAAGGATATGTTCGGTGAGCTCTTTATGACTCCAACTCTTGCAAAGGACGATAGTGAAAAGCTCGCTATTGAAAATATCACCTCAATAAGAGAAGAGGCTCTTAAGGAAATCTATAAGAGACACCGTCCAGGTGAGCCTGCGACTGCAGAAAGTGCTGAAACTCTTATTAATAACTTCTTCTTTGATCCAAAGAGATATGACCTTTATCCTGTTGGTCGTTATAAGTTTGATAAAAAGCTTTCTATCGCTGATAGAATAGTTGGACTTACTCTCGCTCGCCCAGTAATCAGTGCGAAGACAGGAGAAATCCTCTTTGAAAGTGGTATGGTTCTTAAGGCTGACGACGTAAGAGTTATCGAGGAAAACTGCGTAAACGAGATTTATGCACAGGTTCTCGAAAAGGAAAGTGGAAGAATGGTAGAAATCAAGGTATTTGGAAACGGTACTGTTGATCCTGTTCACGCACTTGGCTATGATCTTAAGGATTGTGGCGTAAATGAAAAGATTAACTACGAAAAGCTTATGCAAATCGTAGAGGATTGTGCTGGCGATGTTGAGGCAATTAAGCTTACAGTTAAGCGTAATCTTGCTGAGCTTTGCCCTAAGCATATTACAAGAGAGGATATTCTCGCTTCAATCAGCTACCTTGTATGTCTTGCACATGGTATCGGTACAAAGGACGATATCGACCACTTGGGAAGCAGACGCTTGCGTTGCGTAGGTGAGCTTTTACAGAACCAATTCCGTATCGGTATGTCCCGTATGGAAAAGATTGTAAGAGAGAGAATGAATGTAACTCTTTCTGACTCTGAGGAGCTTTCACCAAAGAGCTTAATTAATATCAGACCAGTAGTTACTGCAATTAGAGATTTCTTTGGTTCATCACCACTTTCACAATTTATGGACCAAAACAACCCACTTGCAGAGCTTACACATAAGCGCCGTATCTCAGCTCTCGGTCCTGGTGGCTTGTCAAGAGATAGAGCAGCATTTGAGGTGCGTGACGTACACTATACACACTATGGAAGAATGTGTCCTGTTGAAACACCAGAAGGACCAAACATCGGTCTTATCTCATACCTTTCAACATACGCAAAGATTAGTGACTATGGCTTTATTCAGGCTCCTTATCGTAAGATTGTTGATGGTAAGGTAACTGATGAGGTTGTTTATATGACTGCCGACGAAGAGGACGGACACGTAATCGCTCAGGCTTATGAAAAGCTTGATGAAGAGGGCAGATTTGTAAATAAGAAGATTATCGTTCGCGACAAGGCAGAAATTCTTGAGGTTGACCCAAGCGTTGCTGACTACATGGATGTTTCACCAAAGATGGTTGTATCCGTAGCAACAGCAATGATACCATTTATCGAGAACGACGACAACGCTCGTGCACTCATGGGCTCTAACATGCAGAAGCAGGCGGTTCCACTTCTTGTATCTGATTCACCAATTGTTGGTACAGGTATGGAGTATAAGGCAGCATGCGATTCAGGTGTTGTGGTTCTTGCAAATAACGCAGGTGTTGTTGAAAGAGTAGATGCTAACCACATCGTAATCCGTGCAGAGGATGGCAATAAGGATACCTATGAGCTTATTAAGTTCAAGCGCTCCAACCAGACAACCTGTGTAAACCAAAAGCCAATTGTAAAGGTAGGAGAGGCTGTAGAAAAGGGTCAGGTTATTGCTGATGGTCCTGCAACCTCAAATGGTGAGATTTCACTTGGTAAGAATGCACTCATTGGATTTATGACCTGGGAGGGTTATAACTACGAGGACGCTGTACTTCTTAATGAAAAGCTTGTTCGTGATGATGTTTATACATCTATTCATATTGAGGAGCATCTCCAAGAGGCTAGAGATACAAAGCTCGGTCCAGAGGAGATTACTCGTGAAATTCCTAACGCAAGCGAGGAAATGCTTAAGAACCTTGACGAAAATGGTATTGTAAGAATCGGTACTGAGGTTAAGGCTCATGACATTCTCGTTGGTAAGGTAACTCCAAAGGGTGAAACCGAGGTTACAGCTGAGGAAAGACTTCTTCGTGCTATTTTCGGTGAAAAGTCAAGAGATGTAAGAGATACCTCACTCCGTGTTCGTAACGGACAAAATGGTATCGTAATTGATGTTAAGGTATTCTCTCGTGAAAACGGAGATGACCTCTCACCAGGAGTAAATAAGGTAGTTAAGGTTTATGTAGCTCAAAAGAGAAAGATTTCTGTCGG
>JAGALI010000174.1 GCA_017625275.1 Clostridia bacterium | reverse complement strand
TTCTATCACCATTAATTCCTCTTATGTATCTTGATGGTGCTGTCGATGCTATGCTAAAGGGACTTGGCGAGCAATTATACACAATGCGCGTAAACATAAGCGATTCGATTATCAGCGTGCTTTTAATAGTGCTTTTGCTTCCTAAAATGGGTATTTCTGGCTATGTTATTATAATATTTGTAACCGAGCTTCTTAACACGTCCTTTAGTATTATCAAGCTACTCAACATAACCAACATTAAAACTCCTATTATAAAATGGATTATAAAGCCTCTCATAACCATTATTTTATCTACACTTATTGTAAGATTTTTAGTGGATTTTAATGTTCTTAATGCTCTTTTTGGCGTTGTTCCCTCAGGCAAGGGCTTTGTGTTTATTGAAATTGGTCTTAGTGCTATTTTTTATCTTTTGATTTCGCGCGTTACAGGGGCGATTTCAAAGGACGACTTAAGCCTCGCTAAGCGTATTGTTAAATCCTGATTGTTTTGGAAGATATTGTTCCTTGATTTGTTTTTTGGCATATGATACAATGTTAGAGTAAATTGTCGCGATTTTACAAATCAATTTAGCCTTGCCGGCAAGAAAAGAAAGGATGTTATTTGAAAAGACTTTTATCAGCTTTACTTTTATGCTTTAGCTTGATTTCTGTATTCTCAATTTCTGTTAGTGCCTCTAGCGCTAGCGTTCCTGTTTATATAGACAATCAAAAATTCACAGGTACTGTTCAGGTAACTGATTATACTACCTATGTAGGAATAAGAAAATTTGCAACCACTATGGACCCAAATGCCAAGGTTACATATAACTATAGCACTCGTACTCTTACTATCAAGACAAGCAAGCTGACGCTTACCTGTGTTGATGGAAGCAATTACATAGTTGCGAATGGTAGATACCTATATTTTGATAAGCCAATTTATATGCGCAGTGGTGTAATGTATGCTCCTGTATTGCTTCTATACAAAGCATTTGATGCTAAAATACGCTGGAGCAACGATATTGGTGGCTTTTATGTAACTAGAGGCTCTGGTGCGATTATATCTGGCGATAAATACTATCGCGAGGATGAGGTTTATTGGCTGGCGCGCATTATAAGTGCCGAAAGCCGTGGCGAGCCGCTTCGTGGTAAAATTGCTGTTGGAAATGTAATTTTAAATCGCGTTAAATCAAGCTCCTTCCCAAATACTATTTATGGTGTAATCTTTGACAGAAGATATGGTATTCAATTCTCTCCTGTTGCCAATGGCACAATTTATAATGCGCCTACTGCTGAGAGCATTGCTGCTGCAAAAATCTGTCTTGAGGGATATTCAATAAGTAGCGATATTCTCTACTTTGTAAACCCAAGAATTGCTCCTAATAGCTGGATTAGTAAAAACGGTATCTTAGTTGCAACCATAGGCAATCATACATTTTACACAATAAAATAAACAAAAAGCAAACGCATTTTTTGCGTTTGCTTTTTATTATAAAGTAGCTAGCATTACTGCCTTGATGGTATGCATTCTGTTTTCTGCCTCCTGGAATACGATTGAGGCTTCACTTTCAAATACCTCGTCTGTTACCTCCATGGCGTCTCTGCCAAAGCGCTCTCCCATCTCTCTGCCTATTGTTGTTTTAAGGTCGTGATAGGCTGGCAAGCAATGCATAAATACAGCGCCCTTATCTGCCTTATCCATAATGGCTTTGTTTACCTGATATGGCGCTAGGTCGTCTATTCTTTGTGCCCAAACATCAGTAGGCTCTCCCATTGAAACCCACACATCGGTATAGATTACATTTGCGCCCTTTACAGCGACATCTGGGTTTGTTTCAAATGTAATTGTAGAGCCATTTTGCTCCGCTATTTTTTTACACTCAGCAGTAAGCTCAGCATTTGGGAAATATTTTGCAGGTGCGCAAGCGACAAAATCAATTCCCATTTTCGCACAGCCAACCATAAGTGAATTTGCCATGTTAAAGCGAGCGTCGCCCATATAAACAAACTTTATTCCCTTTAACTTGCCAAAATGCTCCTTAATTGTAAGGAAATCAGCAAGAATTTGGGTTGGATGGAACTCATTTGTAAGACCATTCCACACAGGAACCTTTGAATATTTTGCAAGCTCCTCAACTATTTCCTGTCCATAGCCACGATATTCTATTCCGTCATAAATTGAGGAAAGAACGCGTGCTGTGTCGGCAATGCTCTCCTTTTTGCCGATTTGTGAGCCTGTTGGGTCAAGATATGTTACGTGCATTCCAAGGTCATGCGCTGCAACCTCAAAGCTACAACGAGTACGAGTGCTTGTTTTTTCAAATATAAGAGCTATATTCTTACCCTTACAGTACTCATGAGGCTCACCATTTTTCTTTTTATCCTTAAGCTCGCCTGCTAAATCTATTAGCCTTTCGATTTCCTCTGAGGTGAAATCAAGAAGCTTCAAAAAGTCTTTTCCCTTAAGAAAATTCATATTATTCTCCTTTTGCACACTCTTTTATAATTTCAAGAGCTGTTTTTAGGTCGTCCATTGGTATATTAAGTGCTGGAAGCAAGCGAAGCTTTGTTTTCGCCTTTATAGGCAAAATTCCTCTTGCCATGCAAGCCTTAAGCACCTCTGTGCTATCTCTTTCGGTTTCAATTCCTATCATAAGTCCAAGGCCACTTACGCTCTTTATGCCTTGTGCGCCTGTTAGCTCGTCAAATATATATTTTGAGCGCTCCTTAACACCATCAAGTGTCTTTTTATCAAGCCTTGAAATGATGCTTATTGCGCCTGCACAGGCAATTGGGTTTCCACCAAAGGTTGAGCCGTGTGATCCTGCGTTAAGTGTGCCCTCTACCCTTTCAAAAAGCATTGTAGCGCCTATAGGAAGTCCACCGCCAAGTCCCTTTGCAGTTGTTACTACATCTGGGCATATATCAAATTGCTCGTAGGCATAGAGTGTTCCTGTTCTACCGTTTCCAGTCTGCACCTCGTCAACGATTATAAGAAGGTCGTTTTCGTCTGCAAGCCTAGCACAGCCCTTAACAAATTCCTTATCAAGTGGCAAAACTCCACCCTCGCCCTGCACCATTTCCATCATAATTGCACAGCATTTTGTGTTTTTTATGATTTCTGAAACGCTATCAAGATTATTTGCCTCTGCATAGGCAAAGCCCTGTGGGAATGGCCCAAAGTCCTTATGAAAAACATCCTGTCCTGTAGCGGTTAATGTTGCAATTGTTCTTCCGTGGAAGCTGTTTTTAAGGGTGATTATAGTATAATCGCCCTCTCCCTTAGTATCCTGCGCCCACTTTCTTGCGACCTTTATTGCACACTCGTTTGCCTCTGCACCAGAGTTGCCAAAGAATACCTTCTTTGCCCCTGTACGCTCACAAAGCATTTTTGCAAGAAGCGCACATGGTGATGAATAATAAAGGTTAGATACATGCTGGAACTTACCAAGCTGTTCATTCACAGCCTTAATCCATTCATCGTCTGCAACGCCAAAGGTATTTACTGCAATTCCTGTTGCAAGGTCTATGTATTCCTTGCCATCGTCATCAAATACTCTTGAGCCCTTACCATCTACAATTTCAAGGTCAAAGCGTGCATATGTGCCTGCTACATACTCTTTATCTATGTTTTTTGAATTTTGCATATTATTTCTTTTCCTTGATTACCATTGTTCCTGCGCCCTCATCGGTAAGCATTTCAATAAGCAATGCATGAGGAACGCGTCCGTCCAAGATTGTTACCTTTTCAACTCCATGCTCGATAGCCTCAATACAGCACTCAACCTTTGGTATCATTCCACCAGAGATTACACCTGTATCAAAAAGCTCCCTTGCCTCGGCAATATCTACGCAAGGAATAATCGACGCCGGGTCGTCCTTATCTCTTAAAATTCCTGCAATGTCTGTCATTGTAAGAAGTCTTTCTGCCTTCATTTGTCCTGCGATATATGCAGCTGCGGTATCAGCGTTTATATTATAAACATTTCCAGCCTTATCACAGCCTATTGTAGATACAACAGGGATATAGTTTTTCTCAAGAAGGTCATTGATAGGCTTTACATCAACCCTTGTGATTTTTCCAACATATCCAAGCGCCTCGTCCTTTATCTCCGCCTCTATCATATGTCCGTCAAGGCCTGAAAGACCTATTGCATCAGCGCCATTTATTTCAAGAAGATTTACAAGGCTCTTATTAATTTTACCAGCAAGAACCATTTGCACAACCTCAGCAGTTTCCTTGTCTGTTACACGAAGACCATTAAGGAACACGCTTTGCTTGCCCATTCTTCCTAGCATATCGGTAATTTCCGGTCCACCACCATGAACCAAAACAACCTTTACTCCTATAAGATGCAAAAGGACAATATCCTCCATTACCTGCTCCTTAAGAGTTTCATTTATCATTGCGTTTCCGCCGTATTTTACAACAACAACCTTACCATAGTATTGTTGAATATAAGGAAGCGCCTGAGTCAAAATCTCTGCGCGTTGTGAATTTGTAATATGTAGTGACATTATGTTCTATAATCTCCGTTTATCTTTACATAATCATAGGTTAAATCACAGCCCCAAGCTACGCTTGAGCCGTTTCCATCGCCTAGCCTTACGACCATTGTGATTTCGTTTTCAAGAAGAATTTCCTTAGCTATTTCCTCTGAGAAGTCAACCCCTGCACCGTCCTTGCAAACAAGGATTTCACCCCTTGAGGACTTAAAGGATACATCTACCTTATTTACATCTACCTCAGCACCACTGTATCCTATTGCACAAAGAATACGACCCCAGTTTGCGTCAGAGCCAAACATTGCCGCCTTTACAAGTGATGAGCAAATTATGCTTTTTGCAATTATTTTTGCGTTAGCCTCGTCCTTTGCCCCTGTTACCTCGCACTCAAGAAGCTTTGTAGCGCCCTCTCCGTCTGCTGCAATCTTACGGCAAAGATCAACTGTTATGGTGTTAAGAGCCTTCATAAAGGCATCAAATGCCTCTCCCTCGCTGTCAATGAGTGTGTTGCCTGCCATGCCATTAGCCATTACGGTAACCATATCATTTGTTGAGGTATCTCCATCAACGCTTACCATATTAAAGGTGCTTTGAATATCTGTTGAAAGTGCCTTTTGAAGCATTTTAGGGCTGATATTACAGTCGGTTGTAATGAACACCAGCATTGTTGCCATATTTGGGTGTATCATTCCAGAGCCCTTTGCAATACCACCGATTTTACATTCCTTACCATCAACCTCAAAGCTTACAGCAATTTGCTTAAGTCTTGTATCGGTTGTCATAATTCCCTCGGCAGCATCCTCGCTCTTGTCCCTTGCAAGTCCCGAAATAAGCTCAGGAATTGCTGTTACAATAGGTGTAATATCAAGAGGCTGACCTATAACTCCTGTTGATGCAACAACTATATCGCTTTGGTCTATATTAAGCTCCTTCGCAAGTGCTATGCAGGTGTTTTGTGCTACCTCAACGCCATCAGCATTACAGGTGTTTGCATTGCCACTATTACAAATTACTGCCTGTGCATATCCATTTTTGATATTTTCCTTTGTGACAGCAAGAGGTGCGCCCTTTACCTTATTTGTTGTATAAACGCAGGCTGTTGATGCCTTTGTCTGCGAATAAATAAGTGCTAGGTCCTTTTTGGTCTTATTCTTTCTAATTCCACAGTGAACTCCGTTTGCCAAAAAGCCCTGTGCGGCACATACGCCACCTTCAATGATTTTCATATCCTTATTATACCTCAAGTGTTTTTGTTTTTTCACAGCCGAGCTTGATATTCAAGCATTCAACTGCTGCGCCAGATGCGCCCTTGCCAAGATTATCATATCTTGCAACAAGAATTATTCTATCATCATTTCCATACACCTCAATTGACATGCTATCCTTACAGCCAAGCTTATTTGCTGACAAAAAGCCTGCCTCATCATTTGCATCGTTATAGGAAATGATAGGTGTATTATAGAGATTTTTGTAAATCTCCTTGATTTCATCTATTCCACCATAGTTAAGCTGTTTCTTGAAAAGAGGAATTGTTACCTCCATTCCAGAATAAAAATCGCCTACTATTGGGCAAAATACTGGTGCGTTTTCAAGTCCAGTAATTTTAACCATTTCAGGAATATGCTTATGCTTTTGCGCTATTCCATATTGTCTTGGTGCATCAAGAAGCACATCTCGCAAATCGTTCTCATAATCAGCAATCATTCCCTTTCCACCACCACTGTAGCCTGTTAGAGAGTGAGCTGTAATAAGTGTATCCTTTGGCAAAATGCCTGCTTTAACAAGTGGATAAATAAGTGCGATAAAGCCACTTGCATGACAGCCAGGAACCGCAATACGCTTGCTATTTATAATTTTATTTTCAAATTCCTCACCAAGCTCAGCAAAGCCATATGCCCATTCAGGATTTGTTCTATGTGCTGTTGAGGCGTCTATTACAACAACATCTTCATTTTCTATCATAGAAACAGCCTCAATTGCTGCCTGGTCTGGCAAGCAAAGGAATACAAAATCAACGCTATTTAGCATTTTTCTTCTCGCCTCAGTGTCCTTTCTTAGCTCCTCAGGGAGAGAAAGAATTTCCACATCGTCACGAGAGCCTAGACGCTGTTCTATTCGAAGACCAGTTGTTCCTGCCTTACCATCTATAAAAATTTTCTTTTTCATTTTAGAAGTCCTTCGACATATTTTATCTGCTCGTTTACCGATTCGTAGCCTGTGCTACCCTTTGATATTCTCTTTCTTACGCAGGTTTCAAGAGAAATCTCATCATAGAGGTCTGTATCAAAAATTTCAGAGTGCTTTTTATATTCGTCAAGGGATACCTCATCAAGAGTTATGCTTTCCTTGACGCATTTGCCTACTATTGTGCCTACAATTTTATAAGCAGTTCTGAATGGGACGCCACGCTTTGTAAGGTAATCAGCAAGGTCAGTTGCATTTATAAAGCCCTTTTTAGAGGCGTTATACATATTTTCCTTAATAGGCTTCATTGTCGCTATCATAGGAATAAATACCTGTAAGCACTTTTTAACAGTTTCTACACTATCAAAAATTGCCTCCTTGTCCTCCTGCATATCCTTGTTATATGCAAGTGGAATTCCCTTAAGCATTGTAAGAGTTGCGATAAGGTCACCATATACGCGTCCTGTTTTTCCTCTTACTAGCTCTGCCATATCAGGGTTTTTCTTTTGTGGCATAATTGATGAGCCTGTTGTATATGCATCATCCAGCTCCACAAACTTAAACTCCCAGCTTGACCAAAGAATTATTTCCTCACTAAAACGAGAGAGGTGCATCATAATTGTTGCAAAGGCACTCTCAAGCTCAATGCAATAATCCCTGTCGCTAACGCCATCGATTGAATTCATACAAACGCCATCAAAGCCAAGCGCCTCAGCAACCATATCACGATTTGTAGGATAGGTTGTTCCTGCAAGGGCGCAAGAGCCAAGAGGTGAATAATTCATACGAGCAAGCGCATCCTCTAGCCTTGTGATGTCGCGAAGGAGCATCATGCAATAAGCAAGAAGGTGATGTGCAAGGGTGATTGGCTGTGCCCTTTGAAGGTGTGTATAGCCTGGCATAATTGTTTCCTTATTCTCCCTTGCCTGCTCCAAAATTGCACCGATTAGCTCCTTTAGCATGGAGATAACATCATTTGTCTCGTCACGCATATAAAGCCTTAGGTCAAGTGCGACCTGATCGTTACGGGAACGGGCTGTATGTAGCTTCTTGCCCGTATCCCCGATTCTTTTTGTAAGCTCTGCCTCGACAAACATATGTATGTCCTCGGCATTTTCATCAAATGCGAGCGTGCCATTATTCAAATCGTTGAGGATTGAGGCAAGACCTGAGATAATTTGACCAAGCTCATCCTCTGTCAAAATTCCCACCTTGCAGAGCATTGTTGCATGCTCTATAGAGCCTTTTATATCCTGCTTATACATTTTTTTGTCAAAATGAATCGAAGAATTGAAGTCGTCTGCTGTCTTATCAAGCGCCTTATCAAATCTTCCCGCCCACATTTTTTCCATAATTAGTTCTTTTCCTTATTTTTTGTTATTTTTTGCATTAACCTGAGCTTGAACCTTGATTGGAAGTCCAAAGAGGTTAATAAAGCCTGCGCTATCTGCTTGGTTATATACATTATCCTCGCCAAAGGTAGCGATTTCCTCTGAATAAAGTGAGTAATCACTCCAAGCGCCTGCCTTTATCATATTGCCCTTGTAAAGCTTAATCTTAACCTTACCTGTTACTGTTTCCTGTGTCTTATCAACAAATGCGCTAAGAGCCTCGCGAAGTGGGGTGTACCACTGACCATTATACACAAGCTCTGCAAAGGTGATTGAGAGCTTTTGCTTTTCGTGCATTGTCATTTTATCAAGGCAAAGGGTTTCAAGATAGTTGTGTGCTAAATAAAGAATTGCTCCACCTGGGGTTTCGTACACGCCACGACATTTCATGCCTACAAGACGATTTTCAACAATGTCAAGAAGTCCGATACCATTCTCGCCACCTACCTTGTTAAGCTCAAGAATGATTTCCTTAGCACTCATCTTCTTGTCGTTGAAGGCTACTGGAATACCCTTTTCAAAGTCGAGAGTGATATAGGTTGGCTTATCTGGTGCCTGAAGTGGGGATACGCCCATTTCAAGGAAGCCTTCCTTTTCATACATTGGCTCGTTACCAGCATCCTCAAGGTCAAGTCCCTCATGGCTTAGGTGCCAAAGGTTCTTATCCTTTGAGTAGTTTGTCTCACGATTTATCTTAAGAGGAACATTGTGCGCCTCAGCATACTCGATTTCCTCCTCACGAGACTTTATTGTCCACTCACGCCAAGGTGCGATAATTGGCATATTTGGTGCGTAAGCCTTAATTGCAAGCTCGAAACGAACCTGGTCATTACCCTTACCTGTGCATCCATGGCAAATCGCATCAGCACCCTCAGCAAGTGCGATTTCTGCAATTCTCTTTGCGATAATTGGGCGTGCAAAGGATGTTCCAAGCATATATTCCTCGTAAAGAGCGCCTGCCTTTACTGTTGGGATTATGTAGTCGTTTACAAATTCCTCTGTAAGGTCCTCAATGTAGAGCTTTGATGCGCCTGTCTTAAGAGCCTTCTCCTCAAGACCCTCAAGCTCATCAGCCTGTCCTACATTTCCTGATACTGCGATAACCTCACAGTTGTTGTAGTTTTCCTTGAGCCATGGAATGATAATTGATGTATCAAGTCCACCTGAGTATGCAAGCACTACCTTTTTAATATTCTTCTTATCCATTTTAATTTCCTCCGAAAATGATTTTTGTTTTTTATGTTACCTATTATATATCCATCATTCTCGCTTGTCAAGTGATTTTTGAAAAAATATTCAAAAAATGTGAAAATTTTTTCTCCTTTTATAATATAAAGGGATTTTGAGTGAATATTTTTTGAATATATATGAATATTATTCACATTTTCGTGCATAAATGCAAAAAAGCTGTATTTTTACTTTTTATAAAAAAAGAGATGCCGAAGCATCTCTTTTAAAATTATTTAAGCTTTGCAAGAAGGTCAAGCATATCAAGCTTATCCTGAAACTCGTCAAGCTTTGTATTCTCGTCAATTACTACAAGCTCTGTATCTGTGAGCTTTGCAAAGAGGCGAATATCGTCAACTGTAAGAGCAGTTGAAACTACTGTGTGGTGTGCACCACCTGCATAAATCCAAGCTGCCGCACCAGTTGCGTGGTCTGGCTTCAGCTTCCACATAATTCTTGCAACAGGAAGCTTTGGCATTGGCTTTGGTTGCTTTACAAGCTCAATGCTTGCACAGATAAGGCGGAAGCGATTGCCCATATCTATCATACATACTGCAACGCCATCGCCCTCAACGCCATCAAATACAAGTCTTGCTGGTGGCTCTTTTCCACCGATTCCAAGGTGATGAACCTCTATCTTTGGCTTATTTGAAGCAAAATCAGGTGAAACCTCAAGCATATGTGAGCCGAGAACCACCTCTTCACCCTTGGTGAAGTCGTAGGTATAGTCCTCCATAAAGCCTGTTGAGCCACTTCTGCCCTTTGCCATTTCTACTAGGATTGCATTAAGTGCTGATGTCTTATAGTCGCCCTCTGCGCCGAAGCCATAGCCCTTTGCCATCATTCTTTGAGTAGCAAGTCCTGGAAGCTGCTTCATGCCATGAAGGTCCTGGAAGGTATCGGTATAAGCTCCAAAGCCACCATCCTTCATGAACTTATCAAGTGCGATTTCGTACTTTGCCTGCTCCTTAACAGCATCAAGGTCAGTTGTATTCATTTCATAGAGGCTAGCATATTCTGCCATTTTATCCTCTAGCTCTTTATCAGTTACTGCATTTACAAGCGCCACAAGGTCGCCAATTCCGTAATAGTTTACATTCCAGCCGTATTTGATTTGGCTTTCTACTCTATCGCCATCAGTTACAGAAACCTCTCTCATATTGCTACCAAACATAGCAACCTTTAGGTTCTTTGAAAAATCTACAGCGCGTGCAACATCGAGGAACTTTTTAATCCTTTCGATTACATCCTCGTGCTTATAATAGCCAACAATAACCTCACGCTTCACGCCAAGACGGGTTACCATAAATCCATATTCGCGTCCACCATGTGCTGTTTGGTTAAGGTTCATAAAGTCCATATCGATTTCGTCATATGGAAGCTTTTCATTTGCTTGAGTATGCAAATGAAGAAGTGGCTTTTTGAGGAATTGAAGTCCCTTAATCCACATTTTTGCAGGGCTGAAGGTGTGCATCCATGTAATAACTGCGATACAGTCATCATCGTTTGTTGCGCAAGCACAAGCCTCAACACAGCTTGCCTCATCTCTTACTGTTGACTTGTAAACAATTTCAACACCATCAATTTTCTCATTGAGGTAGCTTGCAATAGTCTTACTATCCTCTGCCACCTGTAAAAGAACCTCTTCTCCGTATAGGTCCTGAGAGCCTGTTATAAAGTAAACCTTTTTCATATATTTATATCTCCTTAAAAATATTTACTATTATTTGCGTTTTTGCTCGAGTGCCATTACCATATCAACTCTTGTTTGATGTCTGCCACCCTCAAAGGCTGTATTCAAGAAAATATCGGCAATGTCGCAAGCAAGTCCTGCGCCGATAACTCTTTCTCCCATACAGAGAACATTGGCATCATTATGAAGCCTTGTAAAGCGTGCGCTAAAGGTATCTGTACAGCAGGCTGCGCGAATGCCCTTGCATTTATTTGCCGCCATGCTCATTCCTATTCCTGTGCCACATACAAGTATTCCTAGCTCGCTCTTTCCTTCATTTATAGCATCGCATACCTTTTCGGCATAGTCGGGATAGTTACAGCTTTTATTTTCATATGTACCATAATCTACATACTCAACACCTGTGCTATCAAAATGCTTCAAAAGCTCCGCCTTAAGATTTAATGCTGCGTGGTCGCAAGCTATTGCAATTGGTTTCATAATTTGCCCTCACTTTTTAATTTTTCCTCTCTTTCACGCTCTGCCTGTGGCTTTCTTAGATAATTTACGCGAAGATCGGTATCGGTGATATAATCACCGCTTACAATTTTTCTATATGCCACCTTACCTACTGAATATGCGTTGGAATATCTAAGCATTTCAGGGGTGTGACATTTATTTTTGATTTCCTTATCAAGTGTAAGCTCATAGCCGTCACCTGTAAAGTAAATTTTTTCATCATATTTTTCGAGCATCGAGATAAGCTCGTCAAGCATCATACAGCCTTCCTCTATTAAAGGCTTGCCGTTTTTATAGATACAGGTATAGACCTGCCCACGACGGGCATTCATCACTGGACATATTATGCCATCAAAGCCCTCCAGATTCTCAGAAAGAGCCTCTGTTGTGCTAACGGCAACGCATCTTTTATCTCTGCCAAAGGCAAGTCCCTTGACGGTAGCTACACCTATACGCACGCCTGTAAATGAGCCTGGTCCATTAGCTACGGCATAGGCGTCTATTTCCTCTGGTGACACAGATGCTGACTCAAGCATTGATTTTACCATAGGCAAAAGCGTTTCGCTATGAGTGTTTTCTGTGTTTACCGTATATAGTGCAATCAGTGCTTCGTTTTCTAAAAGCGCCACAGTTGATGTGTTTGCTGTGGAATCTATTGCAAGTATCTTCATTTTTAATCCTTTTCGATTACTATTCTTCTATGCTCAGTGCTTTCCTCGACTCGTTCTATTGTTACACGATATGCGTCCTTTGGAATTGCCCAAGGAATATTTTCGCTCCATTCACAAACGCAAATACCCTTTTTTAAATAATCGTAAAAGCCCATTGAATAAAGGTCATCATCGTCCTCTATTCTATAAACGTCAAAATGAAAGAGCTTTTTTTCGCCCTTTCTATACTCGTTTACTATTGTATAAGTAGGACTTTTTACCATTGCCTCTGGGCAAAGAACTCTAGCAAGTCCTCTAACAAAGGCTGTCTTGCCGACGCCAAGATCGCCGAAAAGAGCGACAAAGTCGTTCTTTTCGAGCGATGTGGCAAATTGTTCAGCAATATTTTCCGTTTCAACAGTTGAGTGGGAAATTATTTCTTTTATCATATTAGAAAAGTCCTGTGATTTTTCCGTTTTCATCAACATCTATGTTGAGCGCTGCAGGCGCCTTTGGAAGACCTGGCATTGTCATAATAGCGCCTGTTAGGGCTACCATAAAGCCAGCACCTGCGCTGAGCTTAACCTCTCTTACGGTGAGGGTAAAGCCAGTTGGTCTACCAAGCTTTGTTTGGTCATCAGAGAGTGAGTACTGTGTCTTTGCCATACATACAGGGAACCTCTTGTATGCTGGGTCAAGAGCCTCGAACTCTGCGATAGCCTTGGTTGCTACTGCATCAAATTTAACATCAGCTGCGCCATAGATTTCCTTTGCAACAGTGATGATTTTATCCTTTATTGACATTTCATCTGGATATAGGCAATGGAAGTCACTTGGCTTATCGCAAGCCTCAACTACCTTTTTAGCAAGCTCAATTCCGCCTTCTCCACCCTTAGCAAACACCTCACTAAGTGCGAACTCTGCGCCCTTTGCAAGACAGATGTCCTCTACTGCCTTAAGCTCAGCCTCGCTATCAGAGCCGAAGCGATTTATAGCAACAACTACAGGAACACCATACTTTTGAAGGTTATCAATATGAGCCTCAAGGTTAACTGCGCCAGCCTTAAGAGCCTCTACATTCTCTGTGCCAAGGTCAGCCTTTGCAACGCCACCATTGTACTTAAGAGCACGAACTGTTGCTACAAGAACTACTGCCGATGGCTTAAGTCCTGCAAAGCGACACTTAATGTCAAAGAACTTCTCTGCGCCAAGGTCAGCGCCGAAGCCTGCCTCTGTGATTGTGTAATCAGCAAGCTTAAGTGCGAGCTTAGTTGCTCTTACAGAGTTACAGCCATGTGCAATATTTGCAAATGGGCCACCATGAATGATTGCAGGTGTATTTTCAAGTGTTTGAACAAGGTTAGGCTTAAGTGCGTCCTTAAGAACTGCTGCCATAGCGCCATTTACGCCAAGGTCACGGCAATATACTGGCTTACCATCATATGTATAAGCTACCAAAATTCTGCCAAGTCTATCCTTGAGATCTGAAATATTTTCGCTAAGGCAAAGAATTGCCATAATTTCACTTGCAACAGTAATCATGAAGTGGTCCTGACGAGGAACACCGTCCATCTTGTTGCCAAGTCCTACGATTACATTACGAAGTGCTCTATCATTCATATCGAGAACGCGAGAGAAAAGAATTCTTCTTTGGTCGATGCCAAGTGCGTTACCCTG
>JAGALI010000022.1 GCA_017625275.1 Clostridia bacterium | reverse complement strand
CGGAGTATCCTCAACTATGGAGCGCCGTTCTCCAATTATTTTATTAAAAAGGGTACTCTTTCCAACATTAGGTCTACCAACAATAGCTATAATTGGTTTAGACATATTTATACCTCCTTTAATCCGAGCAAAGCCATTACAAAGCTAGCTCCATCCTGTGCAACAGGCTTTATATCAACCTGTAGCAAGCTTTCCACTTCTTCAAGAGAAGAACCGCATAAGAACAAATCGCCCTCACTTCTCAACATGCTTCTGGAAATTAACAGTTCCTCTCCCAGTTTTTTTCCTAACAATTGCTTTACCAAATCAGAGCCTGTAATTAATCCTGCAACAGTTATCGTATGTCCAAAGAAGTTGTTTTCTATCTTATAAATTTCACAAACAATATTTTGACAATGACTCTGAATTTTTCCAACACATTTTTTTATGAATTCATATGCTGAAGCACCTGTTGCAATGCTTATACTTCGATTTATTTTCTTTTCATCCTCTGACAAGGTATCTAAAAAAGAATCAAGCTCAACCTCAAATGAACGAAGCATTCCTACACCGTTTTCAATTTGGCTGTAATCCTCATAATAAGCATCTTCTGGTATATTCTTTTCTGCTATAAGGTAAAACTCATCGGAGCAAAAAAACAAGTTTTTATTGTATAGATGCCAATACATCTCATTTGTGGACTCTACCATCTCGATAACTCTCAAGGATGACTCTTTGTCAAATGGTTCCAAGGGGAACAATCCCTCTCTGAATTTTGTAAGGCCCGATGGAACAATAGCAACGCTATTTAATTGAGGATAAAGCTTTGCAAGATCATGTAAAGTTTTTTCCAAAGCTTTACCATCGTTTATTCCCCTGCATAGTACAATTTGAGCACATATTTCAATGCCGCCATTTTTGAACATTTCAAGATACTTCAAAGTCTCCCCTGCTCTTTTATTGTTCATCATTTTGCACCTTAAGTCACTATCAGTTGTATGAACAGAGACATTGACAGGAGAAATTCTCATATCAATTATTCTTTTAATATCCTTTTCTTGCAAATTAGTCAAAGTTATATAATTTCCATGCAAAAAGGACAATCTTGAATCGTCATCTTTGAAGTAAAGAGATTCTCTCAATCCTTTTGGCAACTGATCTATAAAGCAAAAAATACATTTGATCTCGCATCTGTGCTTCTTATCCATTAGTGGAGTTTCAAATTCTAGCCCTAAATCCTCATACATATCTTTTTCAATTTCGAAGCTAATAAATTCGTCTCCTCTTTGGATTAAAACATCTATATCCGTTTCCTGTAAATAAAATCTATAATCCAAAACATCGCTGATTTCATGACCTGAAATGCTAATCAATATGTCTTTTTCCAAAATACCACATTCCATAGCAATAGAATCAGGAACGATCCCTTCAATTCTTACCATTTTGCACTCCCACGCATATTTTTGCTATTATATATTATAAACTATATAATATAAAAAATCAACCTTCACTTAGCAAATATTTATTTATTTTTTCCCGTGATGCTATTTCAATTCTGGATACATATGAGCGCGAAATTCCCAAAATGCTTGCAACCTCTCTTTGAGTGTAGATTCTTGTATTGCCTAGCCCATATCTCATTATTAATATTTGCTTTTCTCGCTCATCTAAATAATCGCGAATATATCCTAATGCCTTACTTATTTGTATTTTTTTATCAATATCATCAGCTATAGTGTCCTCAACACAAATAATATCTAAATATGTCAAGGGATTTCCATCCTTATCTATATCAATTGTATCATTAATTGATACCTCACAACCAAGCTTTTTTTGACTGCGAAATAGCATAAGAATTTCGTTTTGTATGCATTTTGCTGCATATGTCGCAAACCTGGTTCCGTTTGTATCATTAAACGAATCAACAGCTTTAATCAAGCCTATAGTACCCACAGATATAAGATCTTCACTGTTTTTATTGGCTACATAATATTTTCTAACTATGTGCGCCACCAATCTTAAATTGTGTTCTATAAGCTTATTTCTTGCCTCTGCATTTCCTTTTTTGCACAGTCTTAAGCATTCATTTTCTTCCTCTTTTGTTAATGCAGGAGGAAACTTTTGAGCAGATTCTATTCCCAAAATCATAAATGCAATCTGCATAACCCATGAAAAAATAGACATATCATCACCTCAATAAATGATATTGTGAAAAATTTAAAAATTGCTTGTCAGGTAAAATTTTGTTGTATGTATTATGAATATTTAACTCATATATGCTAAAAATAATAGCGAACATTATGTTCAAAAAGCTTGGAGGATAATTCAATGTTAATTGATAGAATTGCTCTAGCCGTTCTAATTATTGGCGGTATAAACTGGGGTAGCATCGGATTGTTCAAGTTCGATATAGTGGCTTGGATATTCGGTGGTATGGATAGCATAGGTGCAAGAATAGTCTATGTTTTAGTAGCTCTTTGTGCTATTTGGTGCATTTCTCTCTTGTTTAGAGAAAGAGTTCCTTCCGAAGAAAGACAAAGATAATAAAAAAAGATTCGACTTAATCGGTCGAATCTTTTTTTATTATCGGTCTTCTTTTGTAAGCATCACTTGGAACAGAAGCCTTTTTTAACATCAAGCCATGAATTTGGTCAACTGAATAAACAGTTTCCAATATTGATTTTTCTTTTTCACTCATCTTACTTGCATCAGAATGCTTGGTTATGATGGTAAATCCTAATACAGTTTTTTTGGCTATAGTCCTTCCGACAGAATCAGTTCCCAGTAAAATAGTAAATTTAGGAGAAAAATCAACGTTTTCTATGTTAAACAGAGCATACAACAATGCTCTTTTCAGCCTTGCCTTAGTATAGTTTTTTGTCCTCAAAGCATCTAAAAACAGCTCGCTATCATAATTTTTTGCTTCTTTTACTATCAGGCTGGCAATTTCTTCATTGGAGTCGAACGCCAAAGAAATATCCTCACCATTCAATATCGCAAAGGAATGCAACACTCTTTCACTCGTTTCCAAACTT
>JAGALI010000173.1 GCA_017625275.1 Clostridia bacterium | reverse complement strand
CGGTGTTTGCGCACATTGCTATGGTATGGACCTTGCAACATCAAAGCCAGTTAATATCGGTGAGGCAGTCGGAGTTATCGCTGCTCAGTCTATCGGTGAGCCTGGTACACAGCTTACGATGAGAACCTTCCATACTGGTGGTGTCGCATCTGCAAACATCACTCAGGGTCTTCCAAGAGTTGAGGAGCTCTTTGAGGCTAGACGTCCAAAGAAGCCTGCAATCGCTTGTGAGGCAACTGGTAATATTGAAATCGTTCAAGAGGGTAAAATCCAAAGAATTCTTGTTTCTGATGAGGAAACAGGTAAGGACTACAAGTACGATGTTCCATTTGGAACCACAATCATTGTTCATGATGGAGACCATGTTGAAAAGGGTCAGGCTCTTACAGAGGGCTATATGGCGCCTGCCGACATTCTCGAAATCAGTGGCATAGAAATGGTTTATGACTACATCGTTCGTGAGGTTCAAAAGGTTTACCGTTCACAAAATGTTGATGTTGATGATAAGCACGTTGAGGTTATCACTCGTCAAATGACTAGAAGAATAAAGATTGAAGATGCTGGTGATACAGACTTTATTATCGGTACAACCGTTGATAGAGACGAGTTTGCAAGAGCAAACGAGCAAATTCAAGCAAGAGTTAATGCTGGTGAAATCACCCTTCGTGAGGCAACTGGAACACCAATTCTTCTTGGTATTACAAAGGCAGCATCCTCAACTGAATCCTTCCTTTCAGCCGCTTCCTTCCAGGAGACAACAAAGGCTCTTACCGATGCCGCAATTCGTGGTAAGGTTGACCATCTCCTTGGACTTAAGGAAAATGTTATTATTGGTAAGCTTATTCCTGCTGGAACAGGTCTTGCTCAATATAACAAGGTTGGAGTTAAAAAGGTTACTGAAGCTGAAGCAAACGCATAAAAATAAAAAGCAACGCACACGCGTTGCTTTTTTATTTAAAAAAGTAAAAATAAAAGGCACTTCGAAGGAGAAGTGCCTTTTGGGATTAATTGTTAGCCTCAGTAAGATATGATTCAGTGTAGTATTTATATAGCCACTCACTTCTGGTCTTCCACCAAGCTCTCAAGTAATCAACCGCCTCGCTCAAGGTGTTGTCAGCAGTATATGTTAATGAGTTTGGATGGTGACCTGCACCAAATGGGGCATTAGGGTCAGTGTAGTTTCTGTTAATAGCCTCAGCAGCATCGCCAGATATTGCGAGCCTGTCGATTACACAGTCAGAAACATCACCAGTTGTAGGATCGGTAATAGGCTGATAAATAGCCTTGAATTTACTATCGTTATCTCTTATAAATTCAGCAACATCAACTCTAAACTCTTCAGAGTATTCAATCATATATGAATACCACCAGCGACGCTGACCTCTATTACAAGTGTTACAGCATGTGTTAGTGGTTCTGTTATAACCATTAACCCAATATGCATCAGCCCAAGGACCAATAGCAGAGGATAGCTCGCCAAGCGCATCAAGCTGGGCTTGAGTTAAGCAATCGCCATATACCTCAACCTGATTCCAGTAGTGCCAACCAGAGTGCTCATCGTTAGTAACGGAGGATTTTGTTTTTCCTCTGTGGTCACCTACGTTTCCTTGAGAAATGTCAAGGTCCCAAATAGGTCCACCATGAAGCAAGCCGTCCTCAACATAGAATCTTGTTGAGTCCCAAATCATATCCATATCCTTCACATACTCGTGGAACACGAAATACTTAAGCATGGAATCCATATCCATATACTTAGCCATTTCATCTGTGTCGCCACTCAAAATAGCAAAGTCAACCTGGTGCATGATTCTAATCATTTGAGATTTGGTGTAAGGAGTATACTCAGATGGCTTTTCAAGACGCATAAGCCTCATTCCAAAGATTGGAGAAGGGAATTCTGCATCCTCAGCACCATTTGAGTAGCTTAGATGGATTATAACATCCTTTTCCTCATCGATGTCAACTCTATCCTCACCGATTTCTATAGGAGTAAGAATTGTGTAACAGCCCTTATAATCTCCGTCTAAATATACCTCTACAAATCTGTATTGAGAGGTGTATTCAAGACCCAAGGACTGCGCAAATTCAAGCGCTACAGCATTTCTAATGGTAGAGGTGTCAAGTGCGTTTGCAAGCAAGCAATACTTCTTGCCGTAGCCCATGTTAAGTAGGTTAACATCCTTTGAGAACTTAATGTTATATGGTTGCTTTTGAGTAACACCAGCAGTAGCATTACCTCTTATTCTCATTTCAGCATTAGGGTCAGCAATATGCTTGAGATTTCCTGCATCATCCTTATATGCAACAATGATATTAGCAGATCTATAGGTATCCTTTGAGAGATTACCTCTAGGATCAAGATAAACAACAGGAATATCAGTTACCTGATATTGAATATCTGGCAAAACTCTTCTAAGCTCTTGAATACATTGGTCGATTTGCTCTTGAGTAAGCGCTCTTTTCGCGTTATTAACGATAGGGCGTAGAGCAGAACGGCTGGTAGCAGTACAATAAAGCTCATAGTTAACTGGAATAGAGTCAACAATGTCATCAAGCGCACCACGGTTAACCTCTTCGTAGCCAAGAACCTTACAGGTAGCGCAATATCCGTATTGGAAATCTACCTCTTCATCACTAAGCATCCACCAAGAAAATTGGTGTGGGATAGGATCTGAAGGAGCCTTTTCTGTATGATTACAAACAGAACATGTTCTTTCAACCTCGCCAGCAGAGGTGCATGTAGCAGCAACAATAGTCTTTTCGGTGAAGAAGTGTCCCTTGAAATCAATGTGCTGGTGTAATATTCCCTCAGCACAATCCTCGCAAGAGGCATTATCAATTAAAATACTATCTCCGCAGTCGGTGCAGAAATAAACATAACAGCCACTATCGACACAGCTTTCCTTTTGAAGAGTAATAGCATTAACATGAGCGTGTCTTGAGCATGTGTTGTTGTTTGGTACAATAGTTGGAGTAGCACTTTCAACAAATTTTTTCAAGAGAATAAGGTCGGCAGATGTAACCTTTGCATCAGCATTGATATCACAGGAGTACCAGTTTGTGTTAACCGCATATCCAGCCAAAAGCTTTGTCAAAAGCGATACGTCAGTTGCATCAACAGCACCATCATTATTTATATCTCCACTAGTGTAAGGGGTTGTAACAAAAGAGTCTATAACAACCTTCTTGCAAGTAGAGCAGGATTTGTATGTATATGTGCACTTGTCACCAGTCTTTGTTATAGGCTCAGAGAAGGTGTGACCTGTATGTGCAGTAATGATAATGGTCTGTATTTGACCACAGGCAACACAATCAACAGTATAAGACTCATCAGTTGTACAGGTTAGAGTAGATACAGACAAGATTTTTCCAGAGTGACCAGGTGCTTTAACCTCGGCAGGTGTGTCACAAAGACAGCACTTGTAGGTTCTATTCGCAGTACAATCATCAGGAATAGTATCGAGATAGCCGTAGAAATGTGAATCAAAAAGATAACCTGTAATGCAATCCTGCTTTTCTATATAAGCAGTACCACTTCCAATAGTAACTTTTCCGTTTTTAACAATGGCAAGCATTTTCATTTTTGGACAAGTGCCAACACTAACGGAGTTGGTTTTAACATCCCCAACGCCTGTGTCGAAAATAACCCACAAGAGGTTAGGACAGTTAGTAATGACATTTTCTCCAACTTTAGAAACGGTTGAAGGGAAGTACATGGTCTCAATAGCTGAATATCTAAATGCGTTATTCTTAACTTCTATTGTTTGAGCTTCAGTCTCATTGATTTTTATCTCATATGTTCTAAAAATAATCTTAGTTGCCTTACAGCCCCAAAATGCGCTGTCTTCGATGGTTGTAACAGAATCAGGAATTACATATTCCTTTTCATATTTAGCAGGAGAATAATAGTAAATTGTAGTTTTATTCTTATCAAATACTATTCCATTTTCGGAGCAGTAATTGCTTTCCTCGCTTAGAATTACAAAGTCTTTAATAGATGAAACTAAGCCTTCCTTGAAGCCGAATGCGTTTCTAACAAAATCAGCCTTACCAAGAGTTACCTTTGTTAAGAAGGTGCAGTTATAAAATGCGCTTTCGCCAAGTGATTCTAGCGAAGACAAGTCAAGCTCACCAGAAATACTTGTATATGCAAATGCGCTTTTGCCAATAGAAGTTGCATATTTAAATAGGGATTCTACCTTTTCTTCCATAACAGGATTGCTATTTTCGTCAAGAGCAGGAGCATGGTAGGCATGGTTAAAATAGAGAAGTGCCTCGCATGATTCAAAAGCAGATTGACCATAGGTGGTAATCTTACCAAAGGATTTAAATTCTACAAGAGCCTTACAGCCATAGAAGCATTTATTAGGAATTCCCTCTTTTATATTCTGTGAGTGACAAATAACGGTGTCGAGGCCTACACAACCTGCAAACGCCCTTTCGCCAATAGTAGTAACGCTGTCTGGGATAACTACTGTGCCGTAAATAGCAGAATATTCAAATGCTCTTACACCAATTTCCTTAACAGTATCAGGAATAGTTACATGACCAAAATATTTTTTAGCAAGGAAGGCATCGCCAGAGGCAGTGTTTCCGGCAAAATCGTCCTCGCCCTTACCATCTGTAAGACATTGAAATGCCCTATCTCCAATTTTGGTAACTATATATTCAATTTCTTCAGCTTCATTTTTATCATTAACAATTTTAGTATAAACCTTGCTTGGAATATTGAGCTCAGATGTGCGCACCTCACCCTCACTGGTCTTTAACTCAGCACCAGTAATGGTCGCAACATTTATAGTTTCCTCTCCGACCTTTTCAGTTCCAGTGGAAAAGATCCATATTCTTCCACTCTCGTCCTTCCACTTTTGATTACTTGCAGCGGAAACGGATACGCAGAGTAATGCGGTTAAAATAATAGCAAATATAAAAATGTGTAGAATTTTCTTCATAAAGGGCTCCTTTTTAGTTAATTTGCACATATATATTTTAGCATACGCGAGCGAGATTGTCAATAGATATAAAATATTTTAATAAATTACGCGTGCAGACTTGAAAAAAGGAAATTATTGTGCTATACTTGATAAAGCTAATAACATGAAAAAGGAGGACGCAAAAATGTCATCGTACATTCCTGCAGATTACCAATCGTCGCTAGGTATTAAGGATACTGAAATAGCGATAAAAAAGCTCAAGGACTTTTTTGAAAGAGAGCTTGCAAGTGCACTTAATTTAACACGCGTATCAGCACCACTTTTCGTAGACTCACAAAGTGGACTTAATGATGACCTCAATGGCGTTGAGCGTCCGGTGAGCTTTGATATATTTTCAGGTGCAAGCCTTGAAATCGTTCATTCTCTTGCAAAATGGAAGAGAGTAGCCCTTAAAGAGTATGGCTTTGAGGTAGGAGAGGGACTCTATACCGATATGATAGCCATTCGTCGTGATGAGGAAACTGACAACATTCACTCAATGTATGTTGACCAATGGGACTGGGAAAAAATCATCACTAAGGAGCAAAGAACAGAAAAGACGCTAAAGGAAATTGTAAACGCTATTTTCTCTGTGTTCAAAAATACAGAGGATTACATAGCAGGCGAATATCCTTGCATTGAAAAAATACTTCCAGAAAAAATCACCTTTATTACAACACAAGAGCTAGAGGATAAATATCCACAGCTTACAGCAAAGGAAAGAGAAAAGGCGATTGCCAAGGAATGTGGTGCAGTATTTATTATGCAAATTGGTGGTGAACTAAAATCTGGAAAAATCCACGATGGACGCGCGCCAGATTACGACGACTGGACTTTAAATGGCGATATAATCGTTTATTATCCAGTGCTTGATATTCCTTTGGAGCTTTCCTCTATGGGCATTCGTGTTGATGAGGACGCACTTATGAGACAGCTCAAAATAAGAGGCTGTGAGCAAAGGTGTGAGCTTTCGTTCCATAAGGCGCTTCTTGAAAAGAAGCTTCCATATACAGTTGGTGGAGGAATAGGTCAATCCAGAATTTGTATGTATTTCTTGCGCAAGGCTCATATCGGAGAGGTGCATTCATCATATTGGGATGAGAAAACAATAAAGCTATTTAAGGACAAGGGAGTAACCTTGCTTTAATGCATTTTGTCGACCCTGTGTGCGATTTAAGCAAAAACAAAAATCGGTCTTGCTCAAAGACCGATTTTTTTGTCTAAAATAATAAAAGCCTAAACCGAAGAAATTCAGCTTAGACTTTCTTGGTGCGGGTGACAGGTGATTCCCCTGCTAGGGGAAATGTCACGGTGTGACAAAAGGGTTGCGCCGTGCTAACGGCAGAACCGTAGGTTCAAGTCCTTAAATGTAAAAAAGCCTAAACTGAGGAAATCCAGCTTAGACTTTCTTGGTACGAGTGTTCATAACAGACCTAAAATTACGGCATAGTGCCGAGGTGGTCGAAACATATTCCCAAAGTGCCGAAAATGCTTGTGTTTACAAGGAATTTTGTAACACGAAAGGAATATGATTATGGAAAAGTACATCACTCAAAACGGAATCAAATACGAGCTTCGCGGAGAGCAATACTACCCGATACTTGAAATCGCAGAGCAAAAAGAACACAAAATCGGCAAATATGGACTCCTTCACTGCGACTACATCAAGCAGCACAAAAGAGGTACATACACCACTCTCTTAACCGAAGGCAAGCTCAAT
>JAGALI010000002.1 GCA_017625275.1 Clostridia bacterium | reverse complement strand
TCTTATCTGCGGTGTAAAGAACGCTTGCACGGAGCTCACGAAGGTTAACATTGTTGCGAACTACAGCTGGCTGTGTTGGCTGTCCACCACCGTTTACGCATCCGCCTGGGCATGCCATGATTTCGATGAAATCAACCTTCTCTTCGCCGTTCTTAACAGCTGTGAGAAGCTCCTTTGCGTTTGCTGTTCCACTTGCAACAGCAACCTTGATTTCCTTGCCACCGAGAACATATGTTGCTCTCTTAATGCCTGCGATACCACGAACATCCTCGAACTCAAGCTTTGTAAGAGGCTTACCCTCGATAACCTCTGCTGCTGTACGGAGAGCTGCCTCCATAACACCACCAGTAGCACCGAATATAGCGCCTGCACCAGAGCCGATACCAAATGGATCATCAAATTTCTCGTCCTTAAGAGCCTTGAAGTCGATACCAGCCTGCTTAATCATTCTTGCAAGCTCTCTTGTTGTGATAGCTACATCAACATCACAAACGCCTGCTGCGTTTTGGTGATCTCTTGTAACCTCAAACTTCTTAGCTGTACAAGGAATTGCAGATACAAATACGATATCCTTAGGATCTACGCCAATCTTTGATGCGTAGTATGTCTTATACATAGCTCCAAACATTTGTTGTGGAGATTTGCAGGAAGAAAGGTTATCTGTAAATTCTGGGAAATAGTGCTCACAATACTTAACCCATCCAGGTGAGCAGGATGTGATAAGAGGAAGGTTTTTGCCCTCTTTGAATCTGCCAAGGAACTCTGTAGCCTCCTCCATAATTGTAAGGTCAGCTGTGAGGTTCATATCGTATACGCCATCAAAGCCAAGAGCCTTCATAGCTGCAACCATCTTACCCTCAACATCTGTTCCAGGAGCATAATCAAAGCACTCACCAATTGTTGCTCTTACAGAAGGAGCTGCACAAATTGCAACATGCTTTGTTGGGTCTGCTAGGGCATTGAGAACCTTTGCAGTATCATCCTTTTCGTAAAGTGCACCAACAGGACATGCAACAACACATTGTCCACAACCGATACAAGAGGTATCAGCAAGCTTCATTTCGAAAGCAGATGCGATGTGTGTGTCAAATCCACGGTCATTAGCACCGATTACGCCGATTTTTTGCATATTCTTACAAGCAGCCACGCAACGACGGCAAAGAATACACTTTTCGTTGTCACGAACGATGAAAGGAGTTGTCTCATCAAGCTCGTAAGCGTTATTATTACCCTTAAAGTGATCCTCATCTACACCATACTCCAAGCAAAGCTTTTGAAGCTCACAGCTTGTAGAACGGATACAGGTAAGACACTTTTTCTTGTGTGCAGATACAACAAGCTCAAGATTTGTTTTTCTAGCTTGTCTAATCTTTGGAGTATTTGTATAAACCTCCATGCCCTCGTTTACAGGGTATACGCAAGCAGCAGCAAGGCCTCTTGCACCCTTAACCTCTACGAGGCAGAGACGGCATGCGCCGATTTCATTGATATCTTTAAGATAGCAAAGTGTAGGAATATCAATTCCAGCATATCTTGCAGCCTCAAGGACTGTGGAATTAGCAGGAACGGAATATTCTCTATCGTTAATTTTAATATTTACCATATTTTCCATCTGTTTTTCCTCCAATTAGCCCTTATAAATTGCATTAAACTTCTTACATGTTGGGAGACAAGCACCACACTTAACACACTTAGAAGCGTCAATTGTCATAGATGCAAGCTTATGACCCTCAGCAACATAGTCTGTTCTGCTGATAGCATCTGCAGGACACTGCTTTGCACACATACCACAACCGATACACTTATCAGGGTCGATTTTATATGTAAAGAGGTTCTTACATACGCCAGCAGGACACTTCTTGTCAACAATGTGAGCAATATACTCGTCACGGAAGTTAGCAAGAGTTGAAAGAACTGGGTTTGGAGCTGTTTGACCAAGACCACAAAGTGATGCGCTCTTGATATAGTTAGCAAGCTCCTCGAGCTTATCGAGGTCTTCCATTTCACCATTACCCTCAGTAATCTTTGTAAGAATCTCAAGAAGTCTTACAGTACCGATACGGCAAGGTGCGCACTTACCACATGACTCATCAACAGTAAACTCAAGGAAGAACTTAGCAAGGTCAACCATACATGTATCCTCGTCCATAACGATAAGTCCACCAGAGCCCATCATTGAGCCTTGAGCAATAAGGTTATCATAGTCGATTTCAACATCATACTTAGAAGCTGGGATACATCCACCAGAAGGTCCACCTGTTTGAGCAGCCTTGAACTTCTTGCCGTTAGGAATACCACCACCGATTTCCTCAACAACCTCACGAAGAGTTGTACCCATAGGAATCTCAACAAGACC
>JAGALI010000021.1 GCA_017625275.1 Clostridia bacterium | reverse complement strand
CCTAGAGTTACTCGTCATGGTGTATTGGTTGAGGTTTATGGTAAGGGTGTTCTTATTCTTGGCGACAGTGGTATCGGTAAAAGCGAAACCGCAATCGAGCTTATCAAGCGTGGTCACCGTCTTATCGCTGATGATGCCGTTGAAATCAGCCGTGTTTCCGAAAAGACTCTCGTTGGTCGTGCTCCAAAAATCATAAGATATTATATGGAGCTTCGTGGTATAGGCATTATTGATGTCCGTAGAATATTCGGTATGGGTGCCGTTAAGGAAACAGAAAAAATCGAGCTTGTCATAAACCTTGAGCATTGGGTTGAGGGTAAAAACTACGACAGAATGGGGCTCGATACCGAGGTGCATGAAATTCTTGGAATTGAGGTTCCTGCTATTACTGTTCCTGTTCACCCTGGTCGTAACCTTGCCGTAATTTTGGAAATTGCTGCTATGAATTTCCGTCTTAAGGGTATGGGCTACAATACCGCCGAGGAATTCAACAAGCAAATTGCCCTTGAATACGGATTTGATAGTCAAGATAAAAAATAATATATCAAAAAACGGAACAAAGGTTCCGTTTTTTGTTTTAGAGCAGGCTTATTTCGCCTGCTCTCTTTTAGTTATGCCTCTTTTACATGGAACAAGGTTGATGGATACTCATGAAAATTGTAAGGAATTTTAATTCCTGCGTTCATAAGAGCTGCGCCAAGATACTTTTCCTTTGAATCATTTACAGTATACCATTTATTCTCGCAAAGTCCCTTTAGCTTTAGGTATTCTGGAGCTGTGCAGGCATCTGTGTCGTAGCGAACTGCACATGCAAGTGCCTCGCTTCCATCAGGCTTTACAACCTCCCATGCACAGAACAGGCTATCCTGATCCTTGAATGGAGAGATAAGTCTATAATAATCTCCACGCTGAACGAGCTCATAATACTTTTTGAACTCTATAATTTGGCGAGAAATTTCCGCCTTTTCCTCATCTGTCATCTTTGTAACATCAAGCTCAAGACCATATGTACCAAAATATGCAACATTACCACGAGTTTTAAGAGGGGTGATTCTTGCGTTTTGATGATTAGGGCAAACAGATACATGAGCGCCCATTGTAGATACAGGGTAAGCAAATGATGTACCATATTGAATCTTTAAGCGGTCGATTGCATCAGAGTTATCACTTGTCCAAACCTGTGGCATATAGTAAAGCATACCACAATCAAAGCGTCCTCCTCCACCTGAACAGCTTTCAAATAGTATATCAGGGAATGAGGTTACAATTCTTTCAAGAAGCTCATATACACCGAGCATATAACGGTGATATACCTCTCCTTGTCTTTCTGGTGGGAGTGCAACGCTATAAACATCGGTCAAGTGTCTATTAAAGTCCCACTTTACATATGAAATGTTTGCACTAGAAAGCACCCTTGCAAGCTGTTCGTAAATATTATCTCGAACCTCCTTGCGTGACATATCAAGAACATATTGATGTCTTGATTTCTGTGGTTCTCTACCAGGCATTGCGAGTGCATAATCAGGATGAGCACGATAAAGGTCACTATCAGGAGAAATACATTCTGGCTCAAACCAAATGCCGAATTTCATTCCCTCTGCATTG
>JAGALI010000172.1 GCA_017625275.1 Clostridia bacterium | reverse complement strand
ATCTTAAATAGTAGGATATGAGAAATAACACAAAAATGTCTACATAAGGCTATATTTCAAGGCTCGCTTCATTACAAGCACTTCTGAAATAATTACTTTTGTAATTATATCATAAGATAAATTAAAATTCTATAGTTTTTTATTATTTTGTCACAATTTTATACTTTTTGTGTATAATTTTACTTAAAACATAAAATTTCCTAAGATTTTTTAAATAGCTTTTTGCTTTATTTTCACACCCATTTTCTTTTGTGTTTTTGATTTCGTTATATTGAATTGTTCATGGGTTAGTGATATAATAGCTTCAATATATTATTTAAAGCAAGGATTTACTCAATGGAAATAGTGGCACAGATATTCGGCATAATAGGAATGATATGCAACATCTTGGTGTTTCAGCAAAAGACACACAAGAGGGTTTTAATTTGGCAATTTTTTGCCGCATCAGTTTTTGCAGTCAATTACTTTATGTTGGGTGCCGTTGTTGGTGGTATGCTTAATTTAGTAGGTGCACTTCGCTCTGTCGTGTTTTTCTTCAAGGAAAAGACTAATGCAAATAGCGTTTGGTGGCTAGCGTTCTTCATTTGCGCGTTTGCCATATCATATCCTCTAGCATTTTTCGCCTTTGGCACAGCACCAACCACTAAAAATTTAATAATAGAGCTTTTGCCTGTTGTAGCGATGATTGTAGCCACAATAAGCCTACGCCTTGGCTCTGCACGAGCGGTAAGGGGCTTAGGACTTATAAGCTCACCTATGTGGCTGACTTATAATTGCTTCAGTGGCTCAATTGGTGCTATTGCAAGTGAAATATTAAACTTAATCTCAATTATTGTTGGCATAATTCGCTTTGATATTAAGAAAAACACAAGCAAATAACACAATAGCAGTCGCTATTTTCTCCACCATGTGTCGATTATTCAAGATATTTAAGGCTTAAAAAAGGACTGACCGAAATGGTCAGCCCTTTTTGCTTTATTCAAGCTTATGTGCCTGCTGTAGGCTTTATAAGGCTCTTGCTATCCTTATCTAACAACCGCAGGGTGAGGCATTTTGCACTTTCCTACATATACGGAAAGCAAGAAATAATAGTTATCGGAAAGATAATTGTAGCCACAGGATACGCCCTCCTTGGTACGCCAATCCACGCTTTGGCAATAGCCTGGCATAAGTCCTGAGTGAGTCATATCCTTCTCGTAGGTGTTCAAGATGGCGAACAAAATCTCGTCTGCCTCCTTTTCTAGTCCAACCTTATACATTGAGGTTAAGAAATGGAAGCCGTTCATGCCATTCAAGCCACCATTTTCGTATCTTCCCCAATCGCTCATGCATGGCCAGTCGATTGTATCCTTCTGAGCGACAGGCATAACATTTCCAGGGATTCCAAAGTGAAGATCCCCATAGCCCTCCTTTTTCATTTTAGAGAGCAAAATTTTTATCATTTTCTTACCAATATCCTTTGGAATCAAGCCCTCATTAATGCCCATTGACACGGCAAAGGTAAAGCCATAATCATGGACCTCTCCATTTTTGCTTATCCAGCCTGCCATAAGTCCTGTTTCAGGATTATAAAAGGCATCAAAGAAGCTTTTATCAAATTTTTCGAGCTGACTTCTATACTTTTGTGCGACATTGTGCTTATTAAGTCTTTCAAGAAGCTCACAAAGCTCTCTTAGAGCTCTATGACAAAGATAATTGAAGTAGATATCCTTATGTCCAAATGCGAAATTGTCCCACCAGTTGCAATAATGTCCGTTCTCTGATGGCTGACCCATATAATCGCCTGGATATGGAACCTCAAAAATTCCGTCTCCATCGCTATCAAGAGACATAATAAAATCGGCAGCCCTAAGAGCATTAGGAAGTAGTCTTTTAGCAAGAGGCAGGTTCCAGCTTGAAATTCCTGTCAAGCCAATTATAGCACCTGGGGTTGAATCAGAGGCACAGCCGTCGCTCTTTTCCTTTTCCCTTTTGAAGCAACAAACGCTAACCTCTCCGTTCTTCGCCTGTGATTGCTTGAAGCTTCTTTCTATCTGCCTTTCATACACACGACGGATTATTTTAAACTGCTCATCATCTGCACCCATCATTTGCAAAAGGTCGGATTTCATATGTATTGCCAGATGCGCTGTTCCGTGGAAATAGATATTATCGCCCATATCAAACAGCTCTCTATTCAAGGCAAAGGCATTAAGCCAGTTGCGCTTAAGGCCGTTATATCTTTCATCGTTCTCATATGGGAAAGCAGGATAGCACTCCTCAAGCACCTTAAGGGTTAGCTCTACCTTGTCAAGAGGATTTTTCGACTTAAAGGTAAGATACGAGCTACCATAGTGCAAGGCGTGCATTCTGTTGTGGTTAAAGCTATGATTCTTGTAGCCGAGGTCAAGGCCTGTAAAGTCTCTTGACATTTGAAGCTCCTCTACGCAATAAACATCGTCTGAGCTAGCAGAAATCTCCACTCTACCAAAGTCAGGAAAATGCACTAGAAGTGGCAGAGTGTATCTGGTTTTGAATATAGTAAGTGGGTTTTTGCTTTTAAGCCTTTTTGGCGCCTCGCTGGTCCAAATTGATGGGGGAGCTGTTTTTATTGAAAGCCTTGTGCTGAATATATCGTTTTCATTTATACCATTAAGCTCAATTTTCAGCGTGCGTAGGTCTGCCAAATTATAGGCTACCGAGCTTCTCTGTGCGTTTACAAAGCACGCGCGCTCTTCTGTAATTTCAGAGCCTACTGGCGCAGATTTTTTAAATGCTCCTGCCATTCCACCGTATGATGGAAGCATCAGATTGTAGCTTGCATGCTTATCTCTGTCTCGTCCACCAGACTCTATTCCGAAAAAGGCAATTTTGCCCTTCTCGTTATCAATTGTATATGAAAGAAAATCACTACCGTATGCAGTATACCTGCTCATAATATATCCCCTTTTTGCTTATGCTCGCAATGTGCTATTTTATTTCTCTTAGAAGGTATGCAGAGTAAGGTGGCATTTCTATTTTACCACTAATAGCTCTGTCACCAAGAATGTCATAATATTCCTTATCGAGATAGATGTAGCCGTCCTTGCCCTCAATCTCCATAGCTATTATACCATTCTGCTCACCTGTTCTCTCAACCAGGTCAATGTTCGATGACGCCTCTAGGATTGGCTTCTTATTAACAAGCCTCAAAAGCGCCTTGTGGTCAGGTGCTGTGCCGAGAATAATAACCTGTCCCTTGCCAATTCTGCGTCTTGCAATAGCAGTTAAATTATCAAGCTCGCTTATATTATAGGTTGCAAGGCTTTCAGCGCCATTTAGCTCGTATGCATCACAGCCCATAGCTATGCTTATTTTCTCTCCATCGCTCCAGCTTGCGCTAAAGCTCTCATCCTCCATAGGTAGCTGATACTTAGTATAAACTCCACACAGCTCCTCAAGGAATGAATATGGTGCATTTGTGTGCTTTGT
>JAGALI010000171.1 GCA_017625275.1 Clostridia bacterium | reverse complement strand
TGTTCCATATGGTGAGGTCTTGATGTCATCAATTGAGCCTGATGCAAGCAAGTCCTCGTATCTTACAAGAACTCCACTTCCGTCTGGTAAGAATGAATATCCACTCTCGCCACGAATTGCGGTATTGAAATATGGAAGAAGTGAAATTGAGGAAAGAACATACTTATCGTCCTCAAAGGCAACCTTCGCCACATCAATGCTTGCATTAAAGCCATCCTCTGTCAAGGAATAGTCAATTGCTAGTGTAAATGGTGTTTGATAGCTTACACCAAGGTTTGTGTTAGCAAGAGTACCTGAGCCGTATTTGATTTCACCAGTGGTGTAATCAAAATTAACCTTTTTGTACATCTCGTGCATATCCTCAAGTGTGAGCTTTGCATCGTTGACAAACCAGCCCTGAAGAACTTCCTTGTTTCTTGCGTTTACAGAGCCTAACAATGTCCAAACATTATCATTTTTTGAAAAGTTATAGCGCTTTTTGATTGATTCTATTCTTGTTTCAGCAGCGTCTGGGTTGTTCTCCCTGATTCTGTTGAATAGCATCTCAAGATCTTCATTATGAATTGCAAATGGAAGAACCATTTCCTGTCTACCAAAATTGTAGATTACAGAAACCTTATTGCTTGCTATATTAGCCTTATCAATAAGCATTTGTCCATACGCGCATGAGTCATTATATGATGTATATGTAAACTCTGTGGGCGATGAAATGGATCTATACTTCAATATGACTGTAGAAAGGTATTGCTTCTTTGACGCATCTGTTCCAAGCATTGATACATCATAAGGGTTAGAGAGCATTATCTCCTTTGTTACCTTATTATATATACCTATCTCTCCAGATATTGGATGTATCTTGAGTGCAAGATTGTCATTTTCAAGCGCTGGCTCCATTTGCTCAAATTTTTCCTCCTCAGAGGAAATCTCTGCTTTTAGATAGGAGTCTACTGTAAGAGCCTCCTCGGCGCCTGCTGTTGTTACAAAAACGCTTGCAAATGGTACTATCATCATAATCGCGAGGATTATTGATATTATTCTATTTTTCATATTAATAATCCTCCTTTATCTATAGCTTAATTCGCTTATGATTGTAGAAACAAATGAAATCATCTTGGATATGAGTGAGATAAACAATAGAGCGATAAACATAATAAATATCATTCCGACGATTGTCATAATGACTGTAACTATGTTTTTGCCCATTGAGTAATCGTGTGTTACCTGCATTCCAAGCACGAGCAAGAAGCCGAGCCAAATAAATGCAAGAGTTACGAGCATTGAGGTGATTTGTCCCTCGTCTCCTACCAATACATTTGTAAGAATTGTAGAAACAATTACAAATACTGGGAGTGGATAGAGTGCATAGGATGATGCAATAAAGATATCCTTAAAGCTTCCCTCTCCATCGAACAGGGTGGTAAAGCACCAGTTTGCAATTACCCACAAAAGAAGCGGAATTGCTACAGATGCAATTTGCATAAACACAGACATATATGTGCCCTGTGGGTTATAGTAATAGCCTGTACCTATTGATTGATAATAGAAGGCTACTATTGTCAAGCCTATGATAAGCAAGCTTGCACGAACTGAGCCACGCTTCTCGTGCTTCAAATCCCAATATCCATCAAATGGGTGGAATATAAGGTGGAAGCCATACAAAAATTCCTGCTTAAAGCTCTTTCTTCCTACTACCAGCTGTGCATCCTTATTTACCTTAGCTGCATAGCCAAATACTTTACCTATAAGTATGAATACTACAACAATAAGAATAATCATAGGAATAAGAAGTGTTTCCATCTTCTCCTTACGCATATCCTTAAATGCTATTGCATAGTTTTCGGTATCATATGCATTTTGGTAGTATCTAATTGCCTCTTCATACTTACCATCTCTGTAAAGTGATTTACCGATAGCAACATATGCTGAGTCAAAGTTGTTGTTTCTAGCGAGAACCTCTTCCCACTTCTTTACAGCCTCGTCATAGTCGCCTTGACTTTGGTAATAAATTGCCTCATCAAGTATTTCTGCATACTCTGTTCTACGATAAGTTGTAAAGGTATTTAATGTAGAGTCAAGAACTATGATGTTTGAGCCTTGATAAGAAATGGCTGTTGCTGTTGTGATATTTCCAAGCTGTGTACCCATATCTCCAAAGATATGAAGTAGGTTTCCGTCCTTGTCATATGTATAAACCTTTGAACGCTTAGAGTCAATGATTGACCAAACGCCATTAGGTCCACTTGAAATATCAACAATGCTTGAAACGCCCTTAGGTGCGTTTTTATTTGCGCCTGTTGTCTTTGCATTAAGCTCAACATTTACCTCTCCTGCTGGTGCAAAGAAGCCGTTACGGTGCATAATATCAACACCAGTTGCATTGAGAAGTCTTACAGGTGAATAGTCACTTAGCTTTGTTGTAAGTGCCTCTATTTGTGCCTGATGGTCGTCCTCCTCAAAGACGATTGTTGCATAAACAAATTCCTCTGTTTGTGCATCAAGGTCTATGTTCTTATAGGTTGTAGGAACATAGCTTAAAAGCTCTGCTGCGGAAGGAGTAATCTTTTGTACAAGTGCATCAAAGGCACTGATTGATACCTTTGGCGCTCCGATAAAGTTAATGAACTCTCCCTTAGAGGTCATAACTATGATACCCTCTGTGGTTCTTCTTGACACTACGAAAATTCTTCCGTGCTTATCAACAACACAGCTGGTAGGTGCGTATGAGTTCTCTGCCATAAGGTCTGTAACTGGCTCTGTAATCTCACGATTGAAGGAGCCGTCCTCAAGGTTGAAAACTACAATTCTTTTGTTTGAGGTGTCGCATACATAAAGTCCCTTCATATCACCCTCGTTTACTACGAATGTGCTTGATGGAGTATTAAATGTATCGTCTACACCATTTGAGTTTACAAATTTTTCTATTGTGTATTTGTATTGATAATACTTATCAGCTACAATAATTCTATTGAGCTTTTGGTCGGTAATATAAACATTACCCTCGGCATCGGTTTCGATATCTACAAGATATGCGCCATTTGATTCAACTCCGAGTGATACAAGGCTTACCATTGTATCAGGTACATATGCATCTGGTGATGACAAAAGCTCACCATCTATTGAATATGTATAGGTTGAATAAGGTGCTGCCATTGCCACAACTGGAAGAAGCATAAGGAGCATCATTACAAATACAGTTACTTTTACTAACCTTTTCATAATTCCCTCCTTAATCCTTCATACCACTAGTTCCCATCGTTTGAATTACGTTACTTTGTGAAATAACGAATACCACGATAGGCACAATCATCATAAGAACCGTTGCTGCTGCAGATGCGCCCATACGAGCTACACCACCAGCGGTGATTTGTGAGATTGCATAGTTGAGGGTTTTCCATTGCTCACTATAGATATAAATGGAAGCACCTGCCTGCCATAGGCCCTGGAAGGAGTAAATAATAAGTGTAATCCAACCTGGCTTAACCATTGGCATAGCGATTGTCCAGAAGGTCTTAAGCTCGCTACAGCCATCAAGGCGTGCACTTTCAAGTGTGGAATCCTGAATTGAGGAATCCATAAATTGTTTCATAAGGTAAAGTCCCGTTGCACCACCCCATGCAGGAATGATGATGGAAAGTGGATTATCAAGTAGTCCGAGTGCTGAAAGGGTCAAGAAGTTCGCAATACTTGTTACAGTTGATGTAAACATAAGTGAATTTTGAATAATCTTGAAGGTTCCCTTCCTTCCTGGGAATGGTATCTTTGACAATGCATATGCTGCAAGTGATGAGAAGAATATGTTACCAAAGGTACCTGCTGCTGTGATAAGAACTGTGTTAAATATGTATCTTGAGAATGGTACCCAAGAATCACTTAACAAGTAGAATAGGTCACCGAAGTTTCCAAGCGTTGGCTTTACAACATAGAATCTTGGTGGGAATACCCAAAGCTCATCAAGAGGCTTGAAGGATTGGATAACTACATAGTACATAGGCAAGAACATAAAGACGCCCATGATTGCGAGGAATACAAATATTCCTGTGTCGCCTCCTACCGAACGGTTGAGAACGACCTGGTGGTTTCTGACTCTCATTTTTTGCATATCATTTACCCACCTTTGAAATTAATTTTCTAACAAGCAAGTTTGCTCCTATCATAATAAGGAACAAAACAAACGCAATAGAGGAAGCGTAGCCTACCTCCCAGCGCTGGTTTCCATAGTCGTCTATACAGTGCATAATTGTATGACATGAATAGTTAACTGATGGGAAGCCACAAAGCTGTGTTACTACTCCACCGAAGCCGAATGCGCCTGTGATTGACATTACCGCACCGAACATAAGGTGGTTCTTCATTTGAGGAAGCGTTACATACCAAAGCTCCTGCCATCTGTTCTTAACTCCGTCAATGGCTGCTGCCTCAAATTGGTTTTTATCAAGTGTTTGAAGACCTCCGATGAAGGATAGGAACGCTGTACCAAGGGACTGCCACAATGCAACTACTATACAAAGAGTCATAGCATATTGCTCATCATGGAACCAAAGCACAGGGGTGTCTATCATTCCAAGGTCAAGCATAATACCGTTTACAAAGCCGTATGCGTCATCTGAGAAGAGGGCTGACCAAATGGTGTACGCGCCTCCTGAAATTGATGGTGCATAGAATATAAGGGTAATTATTGCTCTTAGCTTTGGTGCGAGCTCGTTAATGAACCACGCAACAAGGAATGAGAGTATATAGGAAACTGGTCCTATTACTACTGCAAATACAAGTGTATTTTTACAAGCCTGTAGGAATATATCATCCTCAAAGAACAGTCTTGTATAGTTATCGATGCCGATAAACATATCCCAGCTTATTTCAAGCATATTGAATGATGTGAAGCTGAGGATAAACGATAGCAATACGGGGAAAAGCGTGAACAACACAAACACGAACATAAATGGGAAAATCATAAAGTATGCCACTTTATTTCTCTTCATTTCCTTTATTGTCCATTGTGCCATTGTCATATCTTTTCTGGCAACGGCCTTTCTTGGTGTTCCATCGTGATTTACTCCACCGGGACTTGCTGATTCGTCGCAGTATACAGCATAGATTTTGTCAAACTCAGATGCTGGCAATCTGCGTAATGGTGATTTTTTATTATTTTCTTCCATTATCTTTCTCCTTTACAAGTCTTTCGGTTATTTGGATTTATCAACGATTATTCTATCGCCTGTTAATGGGTCAATGTAGTCCATACCGAACTCAATTCTTCTTCTGGTTATTTCCTTATTAATAATGGTTGTGTAAGAAAGAAGT
>JAGALI010000170.1 GCA_017625275.1 Clostridia bacterium | reverse complement strand
GACATTTTTTGTTGACTAGAGGAGAAAAATTTGGTATAATAGATTATAAGCTTTTTAAAAAGGAGTAAAATTATGGCTAAAACAGTACAAGATATTCTCAAATTAATCGAGGAAAAGGGCATTAAAATGGTTGACTTTAAAATGGTTGACATTAATGGTCAATATAGACACGTTACCATTCTTGCAGAAAACTTTTCCGAGCAGACAATGAAAAACGGCATCGGCTTTGATGCCTCTAACTATGGATACGCTGTTGTTGAAAAGAGCGACATGGTATTCATTCCTGACCCTGACACAGCAGTTATCGACCCATTCTGCGAAATCCCTACTCTTTCAATGACTGGTAATGCGATGATTATCGACAGCCCTGAAAATCGTCCACTTCCTCAATATCCTCGTAACATAGTTCTCGCTGCTGAGAAGTATATGAGCGACCTTGGTGTTGCTGACACAATGCTCATTCTCCCTGAGTTTGAGTTCTATCTCTTTGATCAGGTTGGCTGGGATGTTAGTGGCAGGTCTATTAGCGTTAATATGGACGCAAAGCAATCCTACTGGAATAGCGCTACCGAGGGCAAGGGTGTTGTAGTTCCAAAGCAAAAGAACTATCACATTGCAAAGCCATTTGATATTTCATACGAGTGCCGTAGCGAAATGTGCCTTCTTATGAAGGAAATGGGAATTGAAATCAACTATCATCACCCTGAGGTTGCTGCCTCTGGTCAGTTTGAAATCGAGCCACAGCTTGGCAAGATGTCAAAGATGGCTGACGCTACTATGATGATTAAGTATATCATTCACAACACTGCCCTTAAGTATGGCAAGACTGCTACATTTATGCCTAAGCCTATTTACGGCGAGGCTGGCTCTGGTATGCATGTGCATATGCTTCTTTTGAAGGATGGACAACCTGTGTTCTCTGATGACAACGGCTACGCACACCTTAGCAAGACCGCACACTACTTTATGGGTGGACTTCTTAAGCACATTGCTTCTCTTTGCGCCCTTACAAATCCATCAACCAACTCCTTCAAGCGTTTGGTTCCAGGCTTTGAGGCACCTGTTACTGTTGGCTATGCTACCTCTAACCGTAGTGCTGTTATTCGTATTCCTGCTTATGCAAAGGCTCCTGAGCTTCGTCGCTTTGAGCTTCGTAACCCTGACGCAACCTGTAACCCATATTTCTGCTATGCAGCTATTCTTATGGCAGGTCTTGATGGTATAAAGAATAAGATTGACCCACACGAAAATGGCTGGGGTCCTTACGATGTAAACCTCTATCACCTAAGCGATGAGGAAAAGGCAAAGCTTCATCATCTTCCTACCTCTCTTCCAGAGGCACTTGATGCTCTTGAGGCTGACAACGATTACCTCACAGCTGGTGGAGTATTCCCTAAGGAGCTTCTTGCTAGCTTTATCAAGGCTAAGCGCGCTGAGTGCAGTGAGCTTTCAAAAATTCCTCACCCTGCTGAATTTGACAAATATTACAATCTTTAATGTTTAAGCCCTCACCTCGGTGGGGGCTTTTTTGTGCAGATTGTCAAAAATTTGTAGCTCTGGAGATTTTTCCTTTTGGAAACTTGACATGCTCTTTTTTATATGATAAAATTATTATGTATAGAGGAGTTTTACATTGACCTTTCAAAGACAACAGTGATTGAAGGTGGTGCATTCTGCTTCTCTGGTGACAAGGAAAAGGTTAATAATACTGTTCAATGGTACAACCTTGATGGTGAAAAATTAGTGGATCTCTCTTCTCTCGAACAGCTCACTGGCACAAATACCTTTGCTGGCTCTAACCTCGGCTCTGCTGACACAATTATTTGGCCAAGAGCATACAAGGCAAACACACTTGGTGGCGAATCCGACTCTGGTGCGTTTAGACGTGCAAATATAAGAGGTACTGTTTATTTTGGTGTTGCTGACGGCTTCAGCCTTAACATTGACAGATGGGCATTTGGAAACGAAAACTATTTTGACACAGTTATTCTTGGTCCTAATGTAACCTCGGCAGCCAATGCTTTCACCGATATTACAACTCTTAAAACTGTTGTCCTTTTGGCAGACAGCATTGACATAACCGGCTCATCATTCATAAGCAATAACGCATCCGATGTTAAGCTTTATTACAAAAAGATTACTACAAACACTAACTTCTCTAAATCTGAGGAAATTCAATATATCGACTACAAGCTTACCAACCTTGGTCGTTGTGGCGTTGGTGTTGTATTGACAACTACCGATGGAGAGGTTGTTATCAACAAGTTCACTCACACAGAGGGCTCAACAAGTGAGGTTGATGCTACTTGTACAACTCCTGCTGGCACTGCTCACATTTGCATGTACTGCTCTAACATAATCTCAATTGACGCTTCTGGTGATCCACTCGGTCACGACCATAAAACACTTGTTGACATTGTTTACGAAAATGGCTTTGGCGTTGACGGCTACAAGAGCATAAAGTGCACAAGATGTGACGATTGCGACACCTCAACAAAGGCAGATGCACTCTTTGTTCACGCGGGATATTCGTACAACACTAAGGGCTCACTTGTTGGAATTGCAACTGAGTTTGTAATCAACAATACAGCTCTTAAAGAATACGAAACCTTTAAGGGTGATGGATACAAGGTTAACTTTGGCGTGTTCATTGTAAACCCAAGTCATCTTACAAGTGCAACAGCATTCTTTAACGGTAAGCAAATCAACACTACAACAGGCGTTGTTCAATTTGAAATGGACGATTCTAATGTGGAATACGCAAGACTTACCTGCTTCATGCACGGCTTTGATTTGAATGATACAAGATATACATCTCTTGAGCTTGCAGTTGCAGGCTACACCTACGAAACAGGTGATACTGGTGTTAAGTTCATTCAAAAGGCGTATGAGTATGATGCTAACGACCCAACAAAAGTAACACCTTATGTAAGCAAGGTTACAAAGGATGATACAATTCTTAACACAATAACCATCGGCTCCGTTAAGGACCCTGCACTTCTCACAGAGGACCCTCTTCCTGAGCATGTCGCTCCTTAATCAGAAGGCTAATTAAAAAACAAAAGGAACAGACGCGTGTCTGTTCCTTTTTTGTTAACCCACCTCGACCGTGTGAGCAAAATTAGAACCCTAAAAAGCTAGGGGGGTGTCCGCAAAACGCCTTTACTGCTTCCAACATCTAACACGCATCGTCCGACCTTAGTCTCATTAAGAGGATGAATGCTAGGAGGCCTGCAAGCCAGCATTAAATATAGGACTCCTTTTGTATAAGTGTAGGTCTCAATATGTCGCTCATCACGCATCGCGTAGGCATAAAATACTCAATTAATGCTTCATGGAAAGTGCTGTGTGCACCTTTTCTACAATGCCCTTTGCGTTAAGCTTATAGTGCTCAAGAAGCTCCTTAGCTGGGGCTGATTTACCAAAGGTATCCTCAACACCATGTCTTACAACTGGAACTGGGCAAACGCCAGATAGTGCCTCACAAACCGCACTACCAAGTCCACCGATTACGCTATGCTCCTCTGTTGTTACCACTGCACCTGTTTGCTGTGCGCAAGCGAGGATTAGCTGTGTATCAAGTGGCTTAATTGTATGAATATTAACTACGCTGGCACTAATGCCCTCTGCCTCAAGCATTTCGCGTGCGAGAAGCGCCTGCTCTACCATTATACCTGTTGCAACTATAGTTACATCGTTTCCGTCAGCCATCAAAATGCCCTTGCCGATTTCAAACTTATAGTCAGGCTTATCGTTAATTACAGACACAGCAAGGCGTCCAAAGCGCATATAAACAGGTCCCTCATGCTTGATTGCTGCCTCAACTGCGTATTTTGCCTCTACTGCATCGGAAGGATTGATAATTACCATACCTGGGATTGTACGCATAAGCGCAATATCCTCATTACATTGGTGTGTAGCACCGTCCTCACCAACAGTAATTCCTGCGTGAGTTGCACCGATTTTTACATTGAGGTGGGGGTAGCCGATAGAGTTTCTGATTTGGTCAAAGCTTCTGCCCGCTGCAAACATTGCAAAGGTGCTGGCAAATGGGATTTTTCCTGTT
>JAGALI010000169.1 GCA_017625275.1 Clostridia bacterium | reverse complement strand
GATGGTGTTGGCTCAAAAATTTTAGACGATAAGGGTGCTTTATATACAGAAATGTACGACCATGTGGTTAAAATTTCAGGTGCTGGAATACCTTGCGTGCTAGACTCATCTATAACTCCTAAATGCAAAAAAATTCTTGAGGCATCTGTTGCTTGTGCAAAAAGATTAGGAAGCAATTTCATAGGCACTGAGCATATTTTATATTCAATATGCGAGGAGAACGATTGTGCTGGCGCGCGAGTACTTTCTAGTATTGGAATATCTACACAGGGTATCAAAAATGATATACATTCCTTAAGCGAGGCTATTGCAAACGTATCCTCTCCATTAAAAAATGATATAGCTGGTGCACCGATGCTTTCACAATTTGGGAAAAGCCTCAACTCCTCTGCCCTTCTCGGCACTATTGACCCTCTTATTGGCAGAGAAAATGATGTTCTAAGGCTAATTCAAATCCTGTGTCGAAGAACAAAAAACAACCCCTGTCTTATTGGTGAGCCTGGAGTTGGCAAAACGGCTATTGTAGAGGGGCTTGCCCAAATGATTGTTGACGGCAGGGTTCCTAAGGATTTAGAGGGCAAAATAATTGTATCTCTCGACCTTTCCTCGGTTATTGCCGGAACCAAGTATCGTGGCGAATTTGAGGAACGAATGAGAGCAATTTTAAAAGAGGTTAAGAATAATATGAATATTATTCTTTTCATCGATGAAATCCATGTTATTATGGGGGCCGGTGGTGCTGAGGGCGCCATTGATGCTGCAAATATTATAAAGCCTGCTCTTTCTCGTGGAGATTTGAGAATTATTGGCGCCACCACCATTGACGAATATAGAAAAAGCATTGAAAAGGATTCAGCTCTAGAAAGGCGCTTCCAGCCGATTATGATAGACGAGCCGACTGAGACTGAGGCGATTGAAATTTTAACTGGTCTTTCTCCTTACTACGAGGCGCATCATGGACTAAAAATCACACCCGAGGCTATTTCTGCATGCGTAAAGCTATCACAAAGATATATAAACGATAGATTCTTGCCTGACAAAGCAATTGATTTACTTGACGAGGCATGCTCAAAAAAGCGAATCCTTGCCTGCTCTGTCCCAGAGTCAGTTAAAAGCCTTGAGGCTCAGCTTAGCGATTGTGTTAACAAAAAGGAAGAGGCTATTTTAGATAGATGCTTTAGTGATGCAATTGAGCTAAAGGATAAGGAGGCTTGTCTGGCGCTAGAGCTGAGCCGTGCACGCTCAGAATACGAAGCATCAAAATCAGCGCCTATAGTTGACAAGGCAGACATATACGAAGTTGTAGCTATCAAAACAAAAATTCCAGTTTCAAATGCACTTGAGCTAGAGGATGATTCCTTATCAACCTTGGAAAAAAGGCTTTCCGAGTCAATTATCGGTCAAGACGAAGCTATACGTTCAGGTTTAAACGAACTATTAAATTTCTACTCTTGTAGATACACCTCGATCTTTTTCGCTTGTTTGTTTAAACGAACTATTAAATTTCTACTGTTGTAGATT
>JAGALI010000168.1 GCA_017625275.1 Clostridia bacterium | reverse complement strand
TCAATGTAGTCCATACCGAACTCAATTCTTCTTCTGGTTATTTCCTTATTAATAATGGTTGTGTAAGAAAGAAGTGCGTCAGCTGGGTCCTTTGCCTCGTTGTATGCTGCAAGGAATGCGAAGTTTATGTATCTCGCGAGATAGTAGCTTCCTGGGTAGTTAGGAACGCCTACGAGGTTTGTAAACTGTGAAAGGATAGCGTCTCTTTCATCGTTTGTCCAAGGAATTTCCTTGATTGCCTCGGTATTAGGTGTTGGGTGACGACCTGCGATACCCTGAATTGATACCATTTCGTTGGTGTAGGATACTTGACAATCCTTACCTGTGTACCACTTCATAAACTCCCATGCATTTTGTCCGTTATCACAGCCTGATAGCATAATACAGCCAGACACTGTTGCGATAGCGGTATTCTTAATATAAGTTGTACCGTCCTCTCTTGTATGCTCATAGCCAGGAAGGGTTGTAAAGCCCCAAAGTCCTGAAAGCTCTGATGCGAAGAGAGCGAGCTGGTTACATGAGGTATAGTCTGCTATACCGATTGGCATTTCACCTGTTCTGAAACGGTTTGCAAAATCGTAAACGGTAGGAAGCGAGTATTGTGTATACATGTTACAAAGCTTTGCAAATGCATTAAGCACGCCCTTATCATCGAAATTGATTTGCATACCACCATTCTTATATACCTCGTTTTCGCTTTGGTAAATAAAGGTGTAAATGTCGTTTTGGATACCTACCTCCATATGGTTATACTGAAGAACTGGAACCATTGCCAAGATATCATCCCATGTTTCAGGAATATCAAGCTTGAGCTGTGAAAGGATATCCTTACGGTAGAACAGCATTGAGAAGTTAAGCTTATCAGGTAACGCATAGTAGGAATACTCTACATCTGCTCCAACGGAGGAGTCGTGAAGTGTGAGTGGAACTACTGCCATTTCTGGGAACCAAGAAAGCACGTCCTCGGAATCCTTTTCTATGTAATCGTTAAGTGGAAGCACTGCACTACGAAGTGCGTAGTCAATAATTGTTGTGCTTACCTCCATTAAGGATACATCTGGGCCTGCTCCTGCCAAAACTGATGGCAAAAGTGTTCCAGCAGAAATTAGCTTTAGGTTAGCCGACACGCCTGTTTTAGGTGTGAATTCATTATCTATAAGGCTTCTTATTACTTGTGCTTGATCACGGCCAGTTGCAATCCAAACCTCAACAGGCTCTTGGTCTGTTGTTGTAGTTGTATCTGTGCCGAGTGAGTTGTAGTCTGTGATAAAGCTATAGAAGAACATTGATAGCTCGTACCATATAGACTGGAAGAAATTGCCTTCGCTCTTTGGCAATTCTGACTTCGCTGGTTGAACTGTAAAATAGTCAACCTTTAGTGGCTGTGCTGATACATTTGTAATCCATGTACCAAGCGAGCCGAGCTGGGTCTTAAAGGTTTCAAGATTTCCTGCAATCTCGCTCTCATCGCTTCCCATTTTATTAAGAAGGATATAAAGCTGCTCAAGAGTTGCTGTGTTCTCGCCCTTAAGTCCTGTTGTATCGGATAGATAGTTATATACTCTCTTGAGGTTGATTGACTCTACCATCATTGTTTCAAGAACATGTGGCATTACTCTTGAGAAGTGATATGAACGGTCTGCATCAGGGTTACTACCTGTAAGCTTGATGATTTCAAGATATGCTGCGTTTAGATTAGCAAGGGTTGTAGAGATTTGATTGAGCTGCTCACCCATATCGCCGAGGGTTACCTCAAGCTTAATTGTGTATGGCTCTTCTCTTGCCTCGAGATAGAAATACATATCTCTCTTGCCATCGTTTAGATAGGTTGTCTTCCATTCGTCGGTATAATCAAAGCGACAGAAGCCTGCCTCTGCATATGGCATCTCGTTGTCAATATAAACCTTACGAGATACATACATACCACCTAGAAGGTCCTGCTTAAAGCGCGCTCCTATTCCATAGTAGCCACTTTCAGTAACCTTTACCTCATATGTAATCCACTCACCAACCTTACTCCATTGTGCGCCACCTGTAATGTTGTATTTTTGTACCTTTGCAGATTGCTTACCAGTAAGTCCGCTTGTGATTGCTGAGGTTCTATCCTGCAATGGATAAACAGTAACGCTAGATGTGTTTGTTACCTTTTCTGCCTCGAGAATTTGCATTCCTGCACTGCTTGGAATGTTGCCATCTATTGGTCCGTGCTGAGCAATATACTCATCATAAGTAATAGTAGCTAGCTTAGCAGCTGGGTGAAGCACGAAGTTATCAAAAACAACAGGCTCTCTTGTGCTTTCAAGAGTGATGGTGTTTTCTCCTGCCTCAAGGTAAAATTCGAATGGCTTTACATAGTATCCGTCAACATCCTGAAGGGTATAGGTTACCCACTTTGGATCCTGAGATACTGATGGACGAATATCGTTTCCGTTTCCGTCCTGCTTAAAGCTTTCTTTTCCATCCTTCATGGTATAGTCATATTTCCATACCTTTTGAAGAACTATTGAACGAGCCTCTGCAAATGGAACTGCTCCATTTAGTGAGAACACACGCTCAATTGATGTGGTCTTTCCATCTAGTGTTTGACAATATGGAATGTCAATTGTGTAAAAACCACTTACAGGAACGTTAAATTTCCAAGTAACCTTTCCTGTCTCGGCAACCATAAGCACATTTGTTCTTCCCACATGCTCCTTTACGTTGCCAGCTTCATCTGTCGTTATTGGTGTAAAAGCACCCTCGCTAGACGCTGATGCATCAATATCCTTTATGATATTAATTGTGACATCAGTCATCCCAGAGGTATCACCCACTAGCTTTTCATACTTTGCAGTGTAGTCCTTGTAGGATAGAGCGTTCAATATCTCGCCTACATCGGAAATCGACACCTTGTTGCTAGATGAGCTCTGCTCCGAGTCACCAGTAGCGGCAGATACAGGCACTACTATTGTTGCAACAAGCATTATTGCACAAATTAGAAATGCCAGCAGTCTTTTCGCTTTCCTTTTCATAAGAAACCTCCATGTTTTTTGCAAAATAAATTGCCACCGAGCGAAGGTGGCTTTCCCTACACGCGTGTGTAGGCATCTTATGCAAGTTTTATTTTATCACACACGAAAATTAAAGTCAAGGACTATATTTTTATATAAAATTTAATGCGAATATTTTCAAGTTTTTTTGTATTTTTTAAAAAGTCTTATTATTAATTTTTTGTAAATTTTTCTCAATCGACAAAAAATCGTTTTTTTCCTTTGATCAAGACGATTTAAGCGGAAGCTTCCGTGATAATTATGAACGTTTTGTGAACAAAAATGACGCTTTGAATTTGTGCAATATTACTAAAATAAAGTGCTGTTTTTTGACATTTTAGACAAACGACCAAACTTTTTTGAGCTATTTTGGATATTTTTACAAAATCACAGAATTTTGGGTTAATTTTACAGCTTATATTTTGGGATTTTTGTGAGAATATTTTTGAATATTTTTCCTTATACTACTTGACTTTAGAGCTTGTTTATTCTATAATTAAAATGAGCTAGCAGGGTCAGGCTCCTTGCTTTTAGCTCGTAACCCACGACTTAAGGAGAGAACAAATGTATTATATCGGTATTGACCTTGGTGGCACAAATATCGCTGCCGGAATTGTTGATGAAAATTGTAAAATCTTGGCTAAGGGCTCTGTTCCTACTATGGCTAACAGAGACGGAAAGCTTATAATAAAGGATATGGCTGAGCTATGTAAGAAGCTCGTGGCTGATATGGGACTTTCTATTGATGATATTGAGTACGCAGGTATTGCTACTCCAGGTACTGCAAACTCTGACACTGGTGTTGTTGAGTATGCTAACAACCTGCCATTTGTAGACTTCCCTATTTCAGACCTTTTGAAGGAATATCTTGGCGTTAAAAAGGTATATATAGAAAATGATGCAAATGCTGCTGCAAAGGCTGAGGCTGTTGCCGGTGCTGCTAAGGGCGCTAAGTATTCTGTTATGATTACTCTTGGCACTGGTCTTGGTGGTGGTATTGTGCTTGATGGCAAGGTTTACTCTGGCTTCAATCACGCCGGAGCTGAGCTTGGACATATTGTAATTGAAAAGGACGGAAAGCAGTGCACCTGTGGAAGACGTGGCTGTTGGGAAACATACAGCTCTGCAACTGGTCTTGTTAATATGACTAAAGAAAGACTTGTTGAGGCTAGAGCAAATGGTGTTAAGTCTCTTATTGATGATATGATTGAGGGCGACCTTAACAGAGTTAACGCTCGCGTTGCCTTTGCTGCTATGAAGCAGGGTGATGAGCTTGGTGCTAAGATTGTTGACGAATATATCAGCTACCTAGCTTGTGGCATTGCAAATGTTATAAACATCTTCCAGCCAAATGTTCTATCCATTGGTGGTGGCGTTTGTAACGAAAAGGATTACCTGCTTATTCCTCTTAAGGAAAAGGTATTTAAGGAAACATACTCAAAGGATCCTGCAAAGCAAACACAAATTAAGATTGCCGAAATGGGTAATGACGCAGGCATTGTTGGTGCTGCAACTCTTGGCTTCTAATTTACATAACAAAATCAAAGCGTGGGCCTTCGTCCACGCTTTTTAAAAAGAATCTTCTCTATCAAAGCTAAAGGGGGTGACTTTCATGACACTTGATACACCTATAGGTGCGCTTTATGGTGTTGGGCCAAAATATGAAAAGTATTTTTCTAACAATTCGCTTTATACCGTACGAGATTTGCTGTATTATTTTCCACGCGCTTATCAAAATCGCGCCGATGTTTGCAGACTTGCTGACGGGGCGCTTTACAGCGAGCCTCATTCTTATATTTTAACAGTTGCCTCTGATGCCAAGGTGGCTATGATACGCAGGGGCATGAACATTCTAAAATTCAAGGCGTTTGATGAGAGTGGCACGGTAAATATAACCTTCTTTAACCAAAATTATTTAAAGGATATTTTCAAAACAGGAGCCACCTTCCGTTTTTGGGGGAAGGTGACACAGGAAAAGCGCTCCTTGTTTATGAGCTCGCCATCATATGAGCCATTTCTTGGTGATAGACCTCTTGCGCCATATGTGTCTGTTTATCCACTCTTCTCTGGTGTCAACCAAAAATATCTTGCAAAGCTAATCGGTCAAATCCGAGCACAAATTCCTGTGCTTATAAAGGATCATTTGCCAGAAAAAATAAGGCTAGAAAATGGACTTTGCACTCTTGGCTATGCGCTTGAAAATATACATTTTCCTGAAAGCTCCGATGCGCTTGAGCGCGCTATTCGTCGTCTAACCTTTGATGAGCTATTTATATTTGCGCTATCTATATCTCAAATGAAGACTGCAGTTACAGAAAAAACTGCACCTGTTATGGCAAGGTGCGACCTTGCGCCATTGCTTTCACAAATGCCGTATGAGTTAACTAACGCACAAAAACGAACCATTTCCGAGATTGAAGCCGATATGTGTCTGAAAAAAGCCGTTTTCGAGCCTGCAAGCACTGAAAAATATGTGGCGCAAAGCTTTAGGCTGAAGCCTATGAATAGAATCATAGTTGGAGATGTAGGCTCTGGAAAAACCATTTGCGCTGCCTCTGCCTCTTATATTGCTTGCAAAAGTGGGTATCAATGTGCGCTTATGG
>JAGALI010000167.1 GCA_017625275.1 Clostridia bacterium | reverse complement strand
TAATGAAGAAATCAAAAGCATCGCCACAGCCATTTTCTCCAAAAAGGCTCCTAAGGGCTACAAATCCAAGCTTTGCGCTGAAATAGTAGATACTTTTCTTCATTATTATAAAAATCTTAAAAATGAGGCTTATATAGCCTCTTATAGGGAAAAGTCGAATTTAATAGGAAAGCGAGCATCAGTATATCGTGGAAATGAAGTCTTTGATGGCTTGGTGATAGATATAGATAATGATGCAAGCTTGGTGTTAAAGACAGAAAAAGGAATTTTAAAATTCAATTCTGGAGAGGCAAGAGTAAGAAGGAATGAGCAATAGTCAAAAAAGGATAAGGTCGATGACCTTTATTGCTGTGTTTACAGCTATAATGGCAGTGGCATCACAAATATCTATTCCAATGCCAAGTGCAGTCCCAGTAACAATACAAAGCCTTGTGGTCGCTTTTGCAGGATATTATCTCGGTACGCGCAGGGCACTGCTTAGCATTGTGTTGTATATTTTTCTTGGTGCAGTAGGCGCACCAGTTTTCGCTTCTCTCAAGGGGGGATTTTATGTTCTTTTGGGACCTACTGGTGGATTTATATGGGGGTTTGTATTTGTGGCTTTTTTGTGCTCTTTATTCGTAAATGCTAAGTTAGCTATCCCTTGTGGTATATTTTCCATATTATTATGTCATGTAATAGGCATTGTTCAATATGCTATAGTTATGAAGACAAACCCACTAGTGCCTATTTTAACTATATCCTTACCATATTTGATAAAGGATATAATCTTTGTTATAATTGCGTATTTTCTTTCGATAAAAATGAAAAAGAGAATAAAACCATAAAAAAGAAGCCTTTTTAAAGGCTTCTTTTAGCTTTTCTTGTAATGACAGGGAGATATGTAGAATTTGTCTAAATCAATTACATAGGCTCCATTGTCAGCTTTAGTATATCCAGAAAGCTCAAAGAATCTTTCTGTTGTCGCGTTAGAAAGAATGGTAGATTTTTTTAATCCACATCTATGCATAAAATTCATAGAAGCACGAAGCATAATAATCATTGCTTCCTCATCGTTGGTGTTAGGGGCAGTTCTAAAGCCGTTTATAATACCGCAGTCGTTTGAAAAGCTGAATTGGCAAACCCCCAAGAATTCGCCGTCATCCGCTCTATAAGCAAAAGAGCTCTCATCAAATTTAATTCCACAAAGCTCACAAAGTTCCTTTTGCGTAGCCTTGGATTGAATAGGTAAAACTGTAAGCATATTTTCTCCTTAAATTTTGTCTGTTTTGCCAGATAGGTAAGCCACCTCGGCATCGGTAAGCTCACGCCATGAGCCTCTTTCTAGCTCTCCAAGCTTTAGCTTGCCAATAGAAATTCTTGTAAGCCTCATTATAGTAAGAGAGCAGGCATCGCACATTTTTCTTATTTGTCTGTTTCTACCCTCGCTTAGAGTGAAAAGAGTGTTAGTAGCACCATTTTTAACAGATATAATTCTAACCTTTACAGGCTTCAGCTTGTATCCATCAATCTCCATAGGCGAGGTAAGCTTACTAAGTGCTTCTGGAGAAATTTCGCCTTTTATTACAACGCTATAGGTCTTAGGCATATTTCCCTTTGGATGAGTGAGACGATTGGTAAGCTCTCCATCGTTAGTGAGAATAAGCAATCCCTCGGAATACATATCGAGTCTACCTACAGGGTAAACACGCTCACCAACGCCATCAAGAAGAGACATCACAGTATCACGCCCCTTTTCATCACTTGCGGTACAAACATATCCAAGAGGCTTATTAAGCATTATGTAACGCTTTTTACCATAATGGTGCTTTATAACCTTGCCGTTAAAGGTGACAATATCATTTTCCGGGTCAACCTTATCTCCAAGCTTGGCAATAACACCATTTATTTTAACATTTCCAGCCTCAATAACTCTTTCTGCACTTCTACGAGACATTATGTTATTGTCGGTGAAAAATTTTTGAAGTCGTATTTTTTCCATTTAACTAAAAATTCTTTCGAAAATAGATTTTTTGTATTTTATAGGCTTAATTGCTTCTAATGCATAAATAGGAACAGAGCAGATTTCCTCGTTATCTAAATAATAGACAATTCTACCAACCCTTTGTCCCTGCTCAACAGGAGCAAAAAGAAATCTTTCAGCCTCCAAGACAGCACGAATTTTATCTTTTTCGCCTTTTTTTAGAGTGATTTTTAACGAGGAAAAATTAGTGCAAAGAACCTCGTCTTTTTTTCCAGATATACAATTTAAGGAAATAGTGTAATCCCCAACATTAGCAAGGCTAACAGATTCATATTGACTAAAGCCATAATCAAGCATTGATGCGTGGTCATTCCAGTCATTTGGCGCATTCAAGGTTACTGCAATAAGGGTAACTCCATCGCGCTCTGCGCTTGAAACAAGACAGCGCCCACATCTTTTGGTAAATCCAGTTTTGATGCCACAAGCGCCATCATATCGCTTTAAAAGCTTGTTGTGATTGACAAGTAATCGTTTTCCACCATCAATGTCAGAAATTTGTTCAGCTTTGCTTGATACAATTTCCTTGAAAACTGGTATACTCATAGCGTATTTTGCAATTTTTGCGAGCTCATAAGCAGTAGTATAATGGCTTTCGTTATCAAGCCCGTGTGGATTGGTAAAGTTAGTGTTTTCTAATCCAAGCTCGTGCGCTTTAGCATTCATAAGAGTAGCGAATTCATCTACAGAGCCACTAATATGAATGGCAATCGCGGTAGCGGCATCGTTTGCGCTTTCTAAAAGCAAGGCTGATAAAAGCTCCTTCATAGAGAGCCTTTCGCCTTCCTTTAAATAAATAGAAGAGCCTTCAATCCCAACGGAATCAGCCGTAATAGTAACCATTTCATCAAGAGATGAATTTTCAATGGCGACAACAGCTGTCATTATTTTAGTTGTACTAGCCATAGGAGCGCAAAGGTTTGCATTTTTTGAAAATATAATATCTCCACTTTGTGCTTCAATAAGAACGGCATGCTTTGCCGAAACCTCGAGAGCAGAGGAGCATATACAAAGTAATGCTAGTGTCAAAAAAATGGCGCAACAAAAGAATAATTTTTTTAGCATATATAAAACCTCGTTTAATAGATAGCTTGGTTTTATTGTGCACAAAAAATCATAAATTATTTAGGCTCATTTTCGTCCTTTTTCTCGTTCTTTGAAAAAATATTTTTTATTTTTTCAATAAGCTCAGGAGTATTTTCAACGAAATCAATAACCTTTATAACAGGGTCAGTAACAGGGGCATCAACATTAAGAAGCTCAACCTTACCCTTTGGATTAATAACTAAAAAGGCAATAGGAGAAACTGTAACGCCTGTTCCACCTCCACCACCAAAGTTTTTCTTTTCGGAAACGCTTTTTTTGCCGAAGTAATCAACACCACCAGAAGCAATTCCTACAGAAACCTTAGAAATAGGAATAATAACGGTTCCATTGTCGGTAGTTATAGGAGTTCCTGTAACTGTGTTGGCATCAACCATGCTTTTAACATTTTCAAGCGCAGTTTGAATAAGCTCACTTTGTTTCGATTGTTCCATTATTTTCAACCTCCAATAATTTTTCTTTAAAGCTTTGGAATCTAAAGAATGCCTTTAGACCCTTAATTCCAAGTGGGAAAAGCTGAAAAACGCGTAAATAGAGCATACAATTTAACTCAACCCACGATTTTTGTGATATGAAATTTGAGCGAATATCAACATCTGAGGAGCGTGATTTGTCAACATTTGAAATTGTGTCAAGAAATTCAAGCGTGTAGGCAACACCTTGAACCACAACACCATAAGCAACAGCCGTTTTTGCAGCATCCTCACAGCCGATTTCAGCACGAACCTTGAAAAATTTTATGTGTAATCTTCCAAAAAAGCTTGAAATAAGGTCAAGGGCAATATCCTTCATCGCTTGCACCAGCTTTACAATAGCATTAGGTGTCATTTTAATTGCCTTCTTTTCCTCTTGTTTCACAGGTTTAGAAGCATTTTTATCTTTGTTTTTGGCTTTTTTGTAGGACTTTTTTTCTTTCTCAGGGTATAGCTTGAATTTCAAAAAAAGAAATTTGAGATATACCGAGAATTCGTTCTCATAAATAAGCGATAGCTTGATTTTTGAAATCAAGAGCAGAGCAACAAGCAATAAGGCTCCACCTAAAATCAAGCACCAAACAGGAATCGGCATACACGCCCTCCTTTAAGCTCAATAATTATTCCCCTGTATCCGTAGGAATTTCAATAGGCATCATTTCTTCTGAGTCATCATTTTCTGCTAAAAATTCAATATCAAGAGGAATAATTTCTCCTTCATTTTCTCTTCTTTGAATTTCAACATATGGAAGCTGTTCAAGAGACTCTATTCCAAAGCATCTTAAAAATGTAGCAGTTGTTCTGTATAGATTAGGTCTACCAGGAACGTCAAGCCTTCCACAAACCTCAATAAGATTTTTTTCTAATAGACTACCTACTATATAGGCACTATCAACGCCTCTTACATCGTCGATAAAGGCTCTTGTGGTAGGCTGATTATATGCCACAATAGCAAGCACCTCAAGAGAAGAGCTCGAAAGATTTCCACCCTTTCTAATGCCAAGGGCAGCCTTTATGTATGGCAAATAGTCCTCTCGAGTGCAGAGCTGACAAGAATTTTCAAACGCGAGAAGCATAATTCCACGACGGTCGTTTTCGTTATATTTTTCTGCAAAGGCGATAACCTTTTTCTTTATTTGTGCCTCGAAATAGCCAAGAACCTCCCCAAGCTTTGCATAGGTTACAGGGTGCCCAGCAGCAAAGAGAATAGCTTCAATAGCCTTTTCGAGATTTTTGCTATCAATTTGTTTTATTTCCTCATTTTGAATGTTATCCATTTTGTACCTCTTGTGAGCTTCGTATCTTACCAGTATATAACTTAATATAAATATTTTCTGCAAGGTCTATAACGCCACTTTTTTCCATGACATCAATATCCTCAACTATTGAAATTCGTCCAGCCTTAAGCATTTCAAGAATAGCCATAAATGTCGCCACAAGCTCATGCTTGTTTCTAACATCAGAAAAGCAAAGTAGGGCGTTTGCAGTGCCACCACTTGCAATAAGAAGACGTAAAATGCTATAAACGCGTTCTCCGACGGAAACGGGCTTGTTGCTTATAAG
>JAGALI010000166.1 GCA_017625275.1 Clostridia bacterium | reverse complement strand
CTTTCTTGTATCCAATGGCAAGGCGCCAATAAATTGGAATAGTGTAAATGAATAAAAGGCGCGCCAAACGGCGCGCTTTTAAATGTCAGTTTTTTGCGACATCGCAAGATTGACAATCGTCTCTAATGATGCTAAAATAAAGTCACAAGGAACACAAATTTAGCACAAAAAAGGAGACAAAAATGGATATTAAATCACTCGAAAAAAGATATAATAAGCTTGTAATAAAGGCAGTAAGCCCAGAGCTAACAGAGAAGGAATACGAAAAAACAATAGAGCAAATAAGAGAGCTTGAAATTCAAATGTATAAAACAAGCCTAAACTAAACAAAAGGCTTGCCAAATATACTAATATAACAGAAAAACCTCAACCAAACTCGGTTGAGGTTTTTCTATGGGGTGGATGATGAGATTCGAACCCACGGCCTTCAGAGCCACAATCTGACGCTCTAACCAGCTGAGCTACACCCACCAAAGAGCGCTCTTCCTAAAGAAGAGTTCATATAGCTTCGTCGGGAGGCGAAGCCCCAAGCCTTTCGGCTGGCGTACCTTGAGGGATTCGAACCCCCGACCTACTGCTTAGAAGGCAGTTGCTCTATCCGGCTGAGCTAAAGGTACATTGCAAAAAAATGGAGCGAGTGATGGGAATCGAACCCACGCGACCAGCTTGGAAGGCTGGAATTCTACCATTGAACTACACTCGCAAACATAATTATTTGTTTTTGCCCTATTATAATAACACAAGGAAAAAGCTTTGTCAATAGAAAAATAAAATTTTTTTATGAAATTTCAAAAAACTTAAAAATGTATAAAAATCAAAGTACAAAATACAACATTTTGCGCATATGAGTAAAAGGAAAAGCGCGCGATATTGCTATCGCGCGCACGGCAGGCTACTTCACCAAAACAGCATAGGAGCCCATGTCGGCATAGCCCTTCTCAAACGCACTCATTTCGAGTGTAAAGGTGTTGCCAGCGGGATTAGCCAAGGTGACAGTACCCTTTGTATAGTCGTAGCCGATGAGCACCATACAAGCCATATTTGACTTTAAATATAATGTTTTGCCGTCCACGACCCAAATGCGAGAAATCGAGGGGGTAGAATCGAAATCATCGCATAGCCAAACAATAACAGGAGTGCCAACAGACACCTGCCTATAAAGCTCGTCCGCTGTGTATCCGGAATAATCATACGCCTTGTGTGTGCCACCATTAGCACTAATAAACTTTTTAGCAGAATTTACAATAACAGGGGCAAGACAGCCGTATGAGTTGTAGGTGTCGCGTGGGTTGCCGACATTAGCCTTGTAAAAGTCGGTAAATCCTACAGGACCCTTGTCAAGATATAAATCACATAAATCAGGAGCATTTACATTGTATTTTAAATATCTTAAAACCATAGCAAGAGAGGTTATTTCATCTCCGCTTGGAAGGGCAGGAAATTGAGAAATGTGCTCAAGCTTCAAAAGCGCACTTTCTGGCATCTTTTGAGATGCATTTTGATATATTTTCCCGTTAACCTCAAGACCGCTCATGCTGACTCCACCATCACCTATAAATTCAAGATTAATAGAGCCTGACATATCGACAGTGGTTCCATTCTTGAACTCTGCAATTTCAATAGAGCTTGCACAAAGAAGAATTTTAGGCTCGCTTGATTGGGATACTGAAAAGTCTGCTTTTTGACCATAAATTGTGAAAACGCCAGTGCAATCCTTGCCAATTCCTGATGGAGAGTCAAGATAAAGCTCAGCGCTTATGTATAGTGAGCCCTCACCCTCATATTTTACAGAATTCCATTCGATTCTAAGTCTGGAATTGCAAAAGTATTCACTTAAAATTGTACCACTATCGGTAAATTCAATAACGCGCTCGTTTTCAACGGGCTCAGTTATGGTGCTTGAGCTTTCACTCTCGGAGCTTTCTACCTCCGGCACATCAGTATCAACTGTTTTGGCGTTCACATAAAAAATCATAGCGCATACAATGCAGGCAATAATAAGAATAACGCAGGATAAGTATTTTTTCATTTGTTTTTCCGTCCTTTTCTTTGGGCTCGAGCTTGTCCTGCTCGGCTGAATATATTTTACTGCAAATTTTTACCAATTCAACATAAATCGTTCGACTAAAATAGCCACATAGCGACAAAGCGACAATAATCTGCTAGGGGAAATGTCTAATAAAAATAGGAAATGTAAAATTGCGCGATTACTTGCTTTTTTATTCATACTGTGATATACTAAAAGATAGTAAACTTGATAAATTTTTGAGGTGTAAAATGAGCGTAAAAGAGAGAATAGAAAGACTAAGAGCTCTTATCAAATATCATTCAAAAAGATATTATGAAAATGACGCTCCAGAAATTTCTGATTTTGAATACGATAAGCTTTTCGAGGAGCTAAAGACTCTTGAGGCTGAGCACCCTGAATATAACGACCCAACAAGCCCTATGCAAAGGGTTGGTGGGGCTGCGCTTGACAAATTTGAAAAGGTTAAGCATGAGGTTCGCATGGGTAGCCTTACGGATGTTTTCGATTTTGAAGCACTTCGTGCTTTTATAAGGAATGTAAAGGCAGAGGTTGGACAGGACACGGAATTTTCTGTAGAGCCAAAAATAGATGGCCTTAGCGTATCTCTTAAATACGAAAAGGGAATTTTGACTGTCGGTGCAACTCGTGGAGATGGTCTTGTCGGCGAGGATGTAAGCGCAAATATAAAAACAATTCGTTCTATTCCTCTAGAGCTTAGTGAGTCTCTTGATATAACAGTGCGTGGAGAGGTTTATATGCCACGCAAGTCCTTTGAACGCTTAAATAAGGAAAAGGAAGAAAAGGGTGAGGCGCTTTGGGCAAATCCAAGAAACGCAGCAGCAGGCTCTCTTCGTTGCCTTGACTCTAAGGAAACAGCAAAGCGTGGCCTTGATATATTTGTATTTAACTATCAAGCAGGCTCTTTTGGTGATGGTAGCATTAAAACCCATGCTCAAACAATAGATAAAATAGCATCGCTTGGCTTTAAAGCAATAAATATGCTTACTATAAGCTCAAGTGAGGATGAAATAGTAAATGCAGTAATTCAGCTCGGTAATAGTCGTGCAGATCTTTCGTATGATATTGACGGAGCAGTTATTAAAGTAAATTCTCTTGAAAAGAGAAATGAAATGGGAGAGGGCACAAGCACACCAAAGTGGGCTGTTGCCTATAAGTACCCACCGGAGCAAAAGAAAACAAAGCTACTTGATATTATAGTTCAGGTTGGTAGAACAGGCGTCCTTACTCCAAATGCCGTGCTTGAGCCTGTGAAGCTCGCAGGAACAACCGTTTCGCGTGCAACCCTTCATAATATTGATATAATTCGCGAGAAGGATATAAGAATAGGCGACACTGTAATAGTTCAAAAGGCAGGGGATATTATTCCTGAGGTCGTTGGAAGCGTAAAGGAAGAGCGTAAGGAGAATAGCGTTCCCTACGAGATGCCAAGCACCTGTCCGTCCTGTGGTGGAGAGCTAAGCTACGACGATGTAAATGATTTTATAGATGATGGAGAGGATTTTTCTCTAGGCGCACTTCGTTGCACAAATCCATCTTGTCCTGCCCAGCTTGAAAGAAATATAGAGCACTTTGCATCTAAAAAGGCTATGAATATAGACGGAATGGGTGGGAAGGTAGTAAAGCTGTTTCTTGATAATGGACTCATTCACGATGCCTCTGACCTGTATTATTTAAAAAAGGAAGAGATAGAGATTCTTGAAAGAATGGGCGAAAAAAGCGCAGAAAAGCTCCTCTCGGCAATAGAAGCATCAAAGCAGGCTGGTCTTGCAAGAGTTCTGTTTGCTCTTGGAATTCGCCATGTTGGAGAGGTTGCATCAGCAAATCTTGCCTCAAAATTCGGCTCAATAGATGCCATATTCGAGGCCACAGAGGAGCAAATTTGTGAAATTGAGGACTTTGGGCTTATAATGGCAAAAAGTGTGGTGGATTTCTTCAAAAAGGACACCACAAAATATATAACCTCAAGGCTAAAGGAAGCAGGCGTTATTCTTGAGGAAGCTGTAGTTGAAAAGACCAATGAATTTGAGGGACTTACCTTTGTTCTTACAGGTACTCTTGAGAATATGACAAGAGACGAGGCTAGCGAAATGATAAAGGCAAGGGGTGGAAAAACCTCCTCGTCTGTATCAAAAAAGACCGACTATGTGCTGGCAGGTGAGGAGGCAGGCTCCAAGCTTACCAAGGCACAATCCCTCGGCGTAAAAATTATAGATAAAGACACATTTTTAAAGATGTGTGGTATTTGATATGCTTAAATTAAGTAAAGGCGCAGAAAAAGCGATAAAAATGCTTACCCATAGTGGCTATGAGGCTTATTCTGTGGGTGGCGCAATTCGAGATCTTTTGATGGAAAAGGAAGCAAATGATTTCGATGTAACTACCTCTGCAACGCCAGAGGAAATGAAGACCGTGTTTTCTTCCGAAAGATTAATAGAAACTGGCATTAAGCATGGCACCTTAACTGTCGTAATAGAGGGTGAAAGCGTTGAAATAACCACCTATCGTCTAGACGGAGATTATGACGATAATCGTCATCCGAAGAGCGTGGAGTTTACAAGGTCGCTAAGCGAGGACTTATCTCGCAGAGATTTTACTGTAAACGCACTTGCGTACAATCCAATTAGCGAAACTCTAGTTGACCTTTTTAATGGCAGAGGTGATATAGAAAAGGGCGTAATAAGGGCGATTGGTGAGCCTAAGGCTCGCTTTACCGAGGACGCGCTTAGAATACTAAGGGCAATTCGCTTCTCCTCAACCCTCGGCTTCTCAATAGACGAGAAAACAAAAGAGGCAATGCTTGAGTGTGCCCCTCTTCTTGAAAATATTTCAAAAGAGAGAATAGCTACGGAGCTTAATAAATTCCTCTGTGGAAAAAATGTAAAAAATGCTATTCTTGAGAATTACGAGATTCTTTCATTTATTTTGCCTGAGATAAAAGCAATGCACGGCTTCAACCAGCGTAATTCTTGGCATATATATGATATACTGACGCATACGGCTATAGCTACCGAAAAGATGCCCCCAATGTTGCGTATGAGGCTCATGGCATTTTTACACGACATAGGAAAGGTGCATACATTTACAATTGATGAAAAGGGTATAGGGCACTTTTATGGTCATAATCGTGTGAGCGCGGAAATAGCGAAAAAATTCTTTGAGGATTATAAATACGATAATTTCACCAAGGAAAGATGCTGCAAAATTATATCCTTGCACGATACTCCTATAGAGGAGGATAAGGTATATATTAAGAAACGACTTAATCGCATGGGTGCAGAGGCGTTTTTCGAGCTTTTGGCTCTACAGCGTGCAGATAATTTGGCTCAAAGCCCTGAAAAGGTGAGCATAAATCATTTTAGCGTTGTAGAAAAGCTTGCAAACGAAATATTAGCTGAAAACGAATGCTTTTCTCTAAAAAACTTGGCGATAAATGGCTCACATCTTATTGAAAATGGCTTTAAGGCTGGTAAACAAATAGGCGAAATACTTGATTATCTTTTGAACGAGGTAATAGAGGAGCGCGCCGAAAATAAAAAAGAAATACTTCTTGCACTTGCAAAAGCAAAATTTGGAGGATAATATGCAATACGAGATTAACAATTATAAGGGCTATGAGCTCGGCTCGTTGCCTAAGGATAGCATAAAGGAGCTTGAGGAGCTTTCTCGCATTTCAGCTACCGAGGGCATAGTAATGCTGGAAAACAAAAACGAGGTGTTACCACTCAAAAAAGGCGATAGAGTGTCTGTTTTTGGCAGAATTCAAAGAGAATATTACAAGAGTGGAACAGGCTCTGGTGGACTAGTAAATGTGAAATATGTAACTAATATCCTAGACTCCTTAAGAGAGTGTGAGGATATAGAGGTAAACGAGGAGCTTGCAGATATTTACGCCGAATGGATAAAGGAGCATCCATTTGACGCAGGCAAGGGCTGGGGACAAGAGCCTTGGTGTCAAGAGGAAATGGAAATTGACGCTTCCGTGGTTGAGAATGCTAGAGCTTTTGGAGATAAGGCAATAATAGTTATTGGTAGAACAGCTGGCGAGGATAAGGATAATTCTGCATCTGAGGGTAGCTATCTTTTAACAAAAAAAGAGGAGGAGCTTATCAAAAAGGTCACCTCTGTGTTTGAAAAAACAATAGTTGTGCTTAATGTGGGTGCAATTATTGATATGAAATGGGTAAAAAAATACAATGTTTCATCTGTGCTTTATGTGTGGCAGGGTGGAATGTGTGGTGGACTTGCCTGTGTCGATGTGCTAACTGGCAGAGTGTGCCCAAGTGGTAAGCTTGCAGATACAATTGCCTATGATATAAACGATTATCCATCAACTGCTAACTTCGGCGATAAGGCAGGTAGCTACTATAATGAGGATATTTATGTCGGCTACAGATACTTTGAAACTCTAGCTAAGGATAAGGTGCTTTATCCATTTGGATATGGTCTTTCCTATACAACCTTTAAAACAACCACACAGGGTAGTGTAAATGGTGAAAAAATCACTATTAAGACAACTGTTGAAAATACAGGCAAGACAAGTGGTAAGGAAATAGTACAGGTATATTTCAGTGCACCATATGGCAAGCTCGGTAAGAGCGCAAGAGAGCTTGTAGCGTATGAAAAGACAAGGCTCCTCGCCCCTGGCGAAAAGCAAGAGCTTGTGCTTGAATTTGATATTAATAAAATGTGCGCTTACGATGATATTGGAGCAACAGGCAATAAGTCCTGCTATGTGCTCGAGGCTGGAGAATACAATATTTATGTAGGCTCTTGTGTTCGAGAGGCTGAAAAGGTGCTTACATACACACTTGAAGAGCTTAAGGTGGTTGAAAAATGCACAGAGGCTCTATCCCCTGTTCGTCAAATTGAAAGAATAAAGCCAACAGAGGATGGTAAGCACGGTCGTGAGAGAATACCAACAAGGTCTTATTCAGTCAGAGAAAGAGTAAGTCAAAATATGCCAAAGGAAATTCCTTATACTGGCGATAAAGGCTTGAAGCTTGAGGATGTGCGAAGTGGAAACGCAACAATGAATGAATTTATCGCACAGCTAAGCGATGAGGAGCTTTGTTGCCTTGTGAGGGGTGAGGGTATGAATAGCACTAAGGTTACCCCAGGCACAGGTAGCTGTTTTGGAGGAGTTACCGAGGAGCTTATCTCGTATGGCATTCCAATCGTTTGCACAACAGACGGTCCCTCTGGAATCAGAATGGATAGTGGACTTTTGGCAACAAGCATGCCAAATGGAACCTGCCTTGCTTGTACCTTCAACAAGGAGCTAGTAACTGAGCTTTATGCACTCGAGGGTGTCGAAATGACAGCCTATGAAATAGATGTAATTCTAGGCCCTGGAATTAATATTCACAGAAGTCCATTAAATGGTAGAAACTTCGAGTATTTTTCAGAGGATCCATATCTTGCAGGAACAATGGCGTCAGCTATTTCTAAGGGACTTTCAAGGGTTGGAGTATATTGTACAATCAAGCACTTTATGGCAAACAGCCAAGAGTGGTTTAGACATCATAATGATTCTATAATGTCCGAAAGAGCAATAAGAGAAATTTATGCTCGTCCGTTTGAAATAGCAGTTAAAGAGGGTAATGTAAAGGCAATAATGACTGCTTATAACTGTATAAACGGAACACATGCAGCGTCGTGCTATGACCTTACAAAGACTATCCTTCGCGATGAGTGGGGCTATAATGGCTTTGTTATGACAGACTGGTGGGCGAAGCTTACCGATCTTGACGGCATTGAAACAAATAACGATTTTGCAAGCATGGTAAAGGCGCAAAATGATGTTTATATGGTTATGGAAAACGCAAAGACCAATAATGACAATCTTATGGCGAGTCTGAAAAATGGTTACCTAACAAGAGGAGAGCTTCAGGTCTGCGCTAAAAACATTTGTGCCTTTGTAATGTATACCCACGCATATGAGCGCTTTAAGGCTAACGGCTTTAAGTATGATGCTACAAGCATCGACACCTCATCAATGAGCGTGGCATGCACGCTTAATGAAATTGAGCTTGACAAGGCTGTAGTTGCTAGACTTGAAAAATCAGGAAAATACATTCTTGAAATTGAATTTACGTCACCACTGCCAGAGCTTGCACAAATAAGTATAAGCGTTGGACTTAATATTGCAGGCGCTTGCACAGCAGTTGCAAAGGGAACAAACGGAGAAAAGGGAAGCATTAAGACTCCAATTTCCGTAATGAAGGGTGATCACAAATTAACCTTCAGCTCCAAGGCAGATGTTAAAATTATTAGCGCTAAATTCTTGATTTAAAATGAAAATCCCGACCATGTGGTCGGGATTTTTTTATTTTTCATTGTAAATTTTATAGGTTGGAACTAGCTCCTTAACAAGTAGCTTGATTTCCTCACTCTCCGAATAAGCCTCATCATAAAGCTTGTCTAGCATAGCGAGAAGCTTGTCCTCGTCAAACTCAATTGGCTTTCCAATGCTAATCTTGTTGTTAGCCGTGCGAGTAAGCCCCTCTTCCTCCATAAGCCTTTCCTCATAAAGCTTTTCTCCAGGACGAAGACCTGTAATTTCAATTTTTATATCCTTGTTTGGCTCATAGCCAGAGAGACGAATGAGATTTTTGGCAAGGTCATAAATTCTAACCTGCTCACCCATATCAAGAACAAATATTTCTCCACCCTCAGCATAAGCACCTGCCTGGAGCACAAGATTAACTGCCTCTGGAATAGTCATAAAATATCTTATAATATCCTTGTGAGTTACAGTAACTGGTCCACCAGCCTCAATTTGCTTTTTGAAAAGAGGAATAACAGAGCCGTTGGAGCCGAGCACATTACCGAATCTTACAGCAACAAAACGAGTTTTTGATATTTTAGCAAAATGCTGAATAATCATTTCACAAACACGCTTTGTAGCACCCATAATGTTGGTTGGGTTAACAGCCTTGTCGGTGGAAATTTGAACAAATCTCTTGACACCATATTTATCAGCACATTTAACAACCTTATATGTGCCGATGATGTTGTTTTTAACAGCCTCATTTGGACTGGCTTCCATAAGAGGAACATGCTTGTGCGCAGCAGCGTGGAAAACAATATCTGGCTTGTAATGCTTAAATATGTCATCCATGCGAACGCTATCACGAACAGAAGCGATAAGAGTTACAAGATTTAAGTCAGGTGTTGATTGCTTTAATTCCTGTTCAATATCATAAGCATTGTTTTCATAAATATCAAGAATGATAAGCTGCTTTGGCTTGTGAGATGCAATTTGTCTACAAAGCTCACTTCCAATTGAGCCACCACCACCAGTAACTAAAACAACCTGATTCTTTATGTATCCTATAATCTCGTCTAGATTGGTGTTAACAGGCTCTCTTCCAAGAAGGTCGTGTACATCAACGTTACGAAGCTTTTGAACAGAAACCTGACCATTTATCAACTGATAAATGCCTGGCAGAGTTTTAACATCATTACATACCTCAATACAGCTTGAGGAAAGACGCTTAATGGTTGCATGGTCGGCAGAAGGAATTGCAATAATAATTGCTTCGATATCATAATCCTTAACGATTCTTGCAATATCAGAATCATAGCCGAGCACCTGATATCCAAAAATTCTAGCACCCTGCTTTACGGGATCCTTGTCAACAAAGCCCACAAGCTGATAATTAACCTTGGCAGAGGCTATAATTTCCTTTGCGATGGATGCGCCAGCATCGCCTGCACCTACAATAAGAGTTCTTTTTCCGTTTTGTAGATTTCGCTTTTGGAAATATCTTATGGTTGTCCTCAACAGTCTGTACGAGAACAAAACACAGAAAAATACAGCCTGTGTTATAAAAAATAGAGAAATACAGCCTTGAACATTTAAATGTGGAACTGCATTAGTTACGCTAAGGATCGCATTTGTGAGAAAAATCAAAATGTTTATAGCCGAAACCTTTGAAAGCTCTCTTAGACTTACAAATGAAAATGCAGATGCATGAATTTTCATTAACAAAAGACAAGCTATTGTTATTGTCACTCCAACAAGGCAAATAAGCCAAGAGGAGCTGAAGAAGTCACAGACTCCATGCTCAAAGATGAAGGCGTGATTGAATAGCACGGATAAAATATATCCAAGTCCAAACGCAAAGCATACAATGAATGGCTTCAGCGCTCGATAAATTGATTTTTTCATAAAATACCTCTAAAATGCAAAAAGCATACAAGACTTGCTTGTATGTTAAGAATTATCGAAAAGAAACATTGTATAGAAAAAATAACCGATAAATTCTTGTCGGTATAATTTTACAACAAAATTACAAATTTGTCAATATATAAATTGGTAGAATGATTTTAGACAACCATCTAAAATCAAAAAATATTTTAAAAATACTCTTGAAATGCGCGCAAAAATGTTGTATGATAAAATAGTAAGAAAATGTACGCAATAAAATGGAGGAAGTAAAAATGGCTTTTGAGCTTGATAATGATTTTGATTCAGGTGTAGATATAAGGGTCGTTGGAGTAGGCGGTGGCGGAAACAACGCAGTAAATAGAATGATTTCATCCAACATAAAGGGAGTTCAGTTTATCGCAGTTAATACAGATCGTCCTGCGCTTTTAAAATCTGGAGCAGCAAATAAGATTTGTATTGGAGAGCAGGTTACTAAGGGTAATGGCGCAGGTGCAAATCCAGAGATGGGCCTTCGTGCCGCTGAGGAGAGCGTTGAGCAGATAAGAGAAGCACTTGTTGGTGCTGATATGGTTTTTGTAGCAACTGGAATGGGCGGCGGAACTGGAACAGGCGCAGCACCAGTTGTTGCAAGAGTGGCTAAGGAGCTTGGGATTCTTACCGTTGGTATTGTAACAAAGCCCTTTAAATTCGAGGGCAATCGCCGAATGAATCAGGCAGACGCTGGAATTACAGAGCTCTCTAAATATGTAGATTCCTTGGTAGTAATTCCTAATGAGAGACTAAAAGAGGTTTCCGAGGAAAAAATCACGCTTATGAATGCCTTTGCAATTGCAGATGATGTTTTGAAGCATGGTGTTAAGAGTATATCTGACCTTATTAACGTTGTTGGATTCGTAAACCTTGACTTTGCCGATGTGACATCTGTTATGAAGAATGCAGGACTTGCTCACATGGGCGTTGGCGAGGCAAAGGGGCCAAATAAGGCTGTTGAGGCTGCAAGGGCAGCGATTGCCAGCCCACTTCTTGAAACCTCAATTAAGGGTGCACATGGCATAATAATCAATATTACCGTTTCACCTGGAGTGGAGCTTGATGAGGTTGATGAGGCATCATCTATGATTACGGATGAGGCAGCACCTGATGCAAATATTATTTGGGGTGCAACCTTTGATAATTCTCTTGAGGACACTGTTAAGGTGACAATTATCGCAACCGGATTTGATAAGCTTCCTAACAAGAATGTTAAAATCGACGCTGAGACAGTTGATGAGATAACTCTTAAGCAGAATACCCAAATTGATGCTGATGATTGCGCTGATATAATCGATATGATT
>JAGALI010000165.1 GCA_017625275.1 Clostridia bacterium | reverse complement strand
TAAGGACGAAAAGGCTGTAAGAAGCGCAGTAAGAGAGCTCAAGGCAGGAGGCTATGAGGTATTCTTTGAGGGCGATGAGGGCTATGAGGACTCAATCGTTGATGTTCGCGCTCTTGATGCACAGCTTGAGGAGGAGCTTCAAAAGATAGAGGAGCTTGAAAAGCTTGAGAAGAAGAAGGCGCTTGAAAGAGAGAAATATTCAAGCTATGCAGCTGAGGACGATGATACAGAGGACCTAATGGGAGCAACAGAGGTGTACACAGATACCGAGGGCTTTGATACAAGAGAAGAGGACCCAAGCGTAGCTGGAGAACTCTAAGAAAAATAAATTTTAAAGAAAGAGGTGTATTATGGCTGAATATGTAAAAGTGCATATCCTAGATGTGCCATATCATGCCGATATTGAATACACCTATTCAGTTCCTGCTGAATTTTTTGACGAGGCAAAAATAGGCTCGCTTGTTGTCGTGCCCTTTGGCACATCGAATAGACAAAAAACCGCAATCGTAACAGGTGTTGATAGCGAATGTTCGTACGCTGACACTAAGGCTATTGTGTCTGTTATGAACGATTATTTATCGCTTGATAGTGAAATGCTGTCGCTTTGCGAGTTTATGAAGGCTCAAACCCTTTGTACAATAGGAGAGGCTGTGCGATGCATGGTTCCCTCTGTTATGGCTACAAGAGTCAATGAGCTGCTTTTCATAACTGATAAGTCAATAGATAGGCTACCTAGTGAGCACGCTTCAATTTATGAATACATCAAGGAAAATAACGGAATTACCCTATCAAGACTCAAGGAAAGGCTAGAGGGCGCGCAGGCATCGGCAGAGTGGCTTATTAAAAATAAATATGTCACAAGAAGGACCGAGGTTGAAGAGCGTGATAAGGGGAAATACGAAAATGTAGTGTCCCTTGCGATTTCTAGACAAGATGCGCTTTTGTTAATTTCCGATGATGCACCAAAAAGACTTCGCTCAAAGAAGCATATTGAAATTTTAAGGCTTCTTTGCGAATTTCCATCGCTTACCGATAAGGATATATACGAAAGAACAAATACCTCTCGTCCACAGCTTGTGGCACTTCTTGAAAAGGGCTATATCAAGATAGATAAGGAGCGCGTTATGCGTGACCCTTATTCCGTGGCAAAAAAGGAAAAGGGCGAGGATGTTGTCTTAAATGATGAGCAAGGCAGTGCCTTAGAGGAGCTAAAGGCTCTTTATACCTCAAATGAGGCGCGCGCAGCTCTGCTTTACGGAATTACAGGAAGTGGCAAGACCAGCGTTATTAAGAAAATGATTGACGAGGTTGTGTCAAGTGGCAGAAGCGTTATTGTCCTTGTCCCAGAAATTTCACTAACCCCGCAAACAGTATCCGTATTCTGCGGATATTATGGCGAGAGGGTGGCAGTAATCCATTCAAGCCTTTCAGCTGGGGAGCGCTTTGATGCATACAGAAAAATAAAGGATGGCGAGATAGATGTCGTAATAGGCACACGCTCGGCAATCTTTGCCCCTCTTTCAAACCTTGGAATGATAGTTATAGACGAGGAGCAGGAGCACACCTATAAATCAGAAACGAGTCCCAAATATCTTGCCCACGATATCGCAAGATTTCGTTGTGCAAAATCAAGGGCACTTATGCTTCTTGCGTCTGCAACACCATCATTAAATTCATACTATAAGGCAAAGAGTGGCGCATATTCACTTATAAAGCTATCAAAAAGATATGGTAAGGCAACCTTGCCAGATGTAATAATAACTGATATGAAAAGAGAGCGTGGAAATGGTAACATGTCCGTTTTCAGCCATAAGCTGGCAACGCTTACAGCAAACGCACTTGATAATGATAAGCAGGCGATTTTATTCTTGAATCGTCGTGGCTATCATAGTGCGCTTTCGTGTGCTGACTGTGGCAAGGTGCTTGAATGCCCTAACTGCTCCGTGGCTCTTACATATCACTCATACAAGAAAATAGACGAGGAAATAGACGCTGAAAACGCATATAGGGTAATGAGTCATAGTGGACTTTTAAGATGCCACTATTGTGGCTATCAGGAAAGAGTTCCAAAATCGTGCCCAAGCTGTCATAGTGAGGGCTTTGAATATGTTGGCTTCGGCACACAAAAGCTTGAAAATGACCTTCAAAGGCTGTTTCCCGATGCAAAAGCCCTTCGCCTTGATGCCGATACCACTAGCACAAAATCCTCATATGAGCGAATTTTGGGCTCGTTCTTAAGCAAAGAGGCAAATGTAATGATAGGCACGCAAATGGTAACAAAGGGACACAATTTCCCCTCAGTTACCTTGGTTGGAGTAATGCTTGCCGATATGATGCTCTATATGAGCGATTATCGCGCTAGTGAGCGTACCTTTTCAATGCTTACACAGGTAATAGGCAGGGCAGGACGCGCAGAGGATAAGGGAGTAGCTGTAATTCAAACGAACTCCCCCAATGACCGTACAATACTTTACGCAAGTGAGCAGGATTATGATTCCTTCTATCAAAACGAAATTCAAATAAGAAAGGCATATCAGTTCCCGCCATTTTGCGATATAGCAGTGATAACTCTGTCCTCACCATTTGAGAGTGAGGTTGTAAGGGCGTCGGCTGATATAATGAAAAGGCTTCAGACCTCGCTTACAGCAGGCAATATTCCTGCAATAGCCTATGGCCCATTTGACGCACCGGTATATAAGGCACAGGGTAGATATAGAAAAAGAATGCTTGTAAAATGCAAGCTAAACTCAGCCGTAAGAGAAATTTTTAGTAAAATCCTTATAGATTTTTCTAAGAGTTCAGGCAAAAACAGAATGTCAATCGACTTTAATCCATCGACTATTTAAAGGAGAGAACGAAATGGCAATACTAAAAATAGTAAAAAAATCAACAGATGAGGAATTTTTGAGAAAAAAGAGCCGTCCTGTTGAGCAAATAACAGAGAGAACAAAAACGCTTCTTGACGACATGGTGGAAACAATGCGTCACGCCAACGGCTGTGGACTGGCGGCAGTTCAGGTTGGTATCCTTAGAAGAATAGTAGTTATTGAAACCGAGGAAGGGCTTTTTGAGCTTATTAATCCACGCATAATTGCAAAGAGTGGCGAGCAGGAGAGCGAGGAGGGCTGCCTTTCCGTCCCAGGAGAGTGGGGAATCACACGCCGTCCTATGAATGTAACTGCACGCGCACTCAATCGCGATGGCGAGGAAATCGAAATTGTAGCAAGTGGACTTTTGGCAAAGGCAATTTGTCACGAGCTCGACCATCTTGATGGAATTCTTTATACAGATAAGGTTATAAAAAAATGAAAATACTTTTTATGGGAACACCAGATTTTGCCAGGACAAATCTTAGTGCCCTTTACGAGAGTGGCGAGGAGATTGTCGGTGTTGTTACAACACCTGATAAGGCAAAGGGCAGAGGAATGGTGCTTACACCAAGCGACGTAAAAAAATATGCTCTTGAAAAGGGGCTTTGCGTATACCAGCCACAAACCCTTAAGGACGAGGCGTTTTTGCCAACTCTAAGGGAGCTTGACCCAGAGCTTATAGTTGTTGTAGCATATGGAAAAATCCTTCCTGAGTATGTGTTGAATTATCCTAAATATGGCTGTGTCAATTGCCACGCATCAATTTTGCCAAAATATCGTGGCGCTGCCCCAATTCAAAGGGCTATAATTGATGGCGAGTGCGAAACGGGTGTGAGCATTATGAGAATGGACGCAGGGCTTGACACAGGAGATGTAATTCTTGTCGAGAAAATAGCGATTGAGAAGGACGATAACCTTGAGACGGTTCACGATAAGCTTGCTGAGGCATCATGCAAGGGACTTTTAAACGCCGTTGAGCTTTTTAAGCAGGGTAAGGCAACATATACAAGGCAGAGCGACAACTTCACCTATGCAGAGAAGATTACAAAGCAGGATTGCTTTGTTGACTTTCAGGTAAGTGCAGAAAAAGCACATAATAAAATAAGAGGACTTTCACCAATACCTCTTGCGTATACAATGCAAAACGGAAAAATCCTTAAGATTGTTAAGGCTCATATATCAGAAAGAAGCGCAGATAATGCCAAGGTGGGCGAGGTTGTCTTTCTTGACAGCGCAATTCATGTAAAATGTGCAAAGGGAGTAATTGCTCTTGATATTGTCGTTCCAGAGGGCAAGGGCAAGATGAACGCAAGAGATTATATAAACGGCAGAAAAATCACCACAGGTGAAATTTTAGGATAAATTTTAAATAGATTGATTTAATACACTTTGAGAATAATTGAAACGAGGAGCACATTATGGACAATCCAAGAAGGCTAGCGTTAGAATCGCTAATCAAATCAGAAAAAGCAGGCGCATATACAAATTTGGAGCTAAATGCGACAATTAAAAGAGTAAAGCTTGCAAAGATAGATGTTGCACTATATACGGCACTCTATCTCGGTGTTGTTGAAAAAATGATAACACTGGATTACCAAATAACTCAATATTCAAAATCACACATTTTGGAGCTTGACATAGAAACCAAAAACGCACTTCGTCTAGGCTTCTATCAGCTGATTTTCATGGATAAAATACCTGATTATTCAGCAGTTTCGGAAACAGTTGATCTGTGTCCAAGAAGGTCAAGGGGCTTTGTAAACGCCTGCCTCCGTAGCTTTATAAGAGACGGAAAGCATGTGGCGTATCCTATGGATAGCTGGGAGGCGCTTTCAGTAAAAACCTCAATCCCTGTGTCAATTTTGAACATATTCAAGGCGTCTTATGGAATGGAAACAGCAGTAGAAATTGCTGAGTCCTGTAAGCCACGAGAGGGCTTGTGCTTGAGAGTAAATCTTCTAAAGACAGACCCAAGAGAGATAAGAGCAATCCTTAAAACACGAAAAATTTCATATAAGCATGTTGGACTTAGCGAGGAGCTTGTAGTTATAAAAGCCCCAATTTCTGACTTTGCAGACCTTATAGAAAATGGATATGTATTTGTGCAGGATTCTGCGTCCTTTGCGTGCACAAAAATTTTAGCGCCTAAAAAGGGAGAAATGGTGCTTGATGCGTGTGCCTGCCCAGGTGGCAAAAGCTTTTCAAGTGCAATAATAATGCAAAATGAAGGCAAAATTATTTCATGTGATTTGCACGCAAACAAGCTCAAGCTTGTAACCGATGGCGCCAAAAGATTAGGAATTTCAATAATCCATGTCAAGGAGCAGGACGCAAAGCTTGAAAACGAGGCTTTTATAAAGAAATTTGATAAGGTTCTTTGCGACGTGCCATGCTCAGGACTTGGCGTTATGGCGAAGAAGCCAGACATAAAATATAAGCCTATAGAGCAAATTTACAATTTGCCAGAAATCCAGCTTCAAATTCTTAGAAATTGCTCAAAATATGTAAAGGCTGGCGGAGAGCTTGTTTACTCCACCTGTACCTTAAATGCAGAGGAAAACGAAAATGTAATTAAAAAATTCCTTGCAAGCAATGATAGCTTTGAGGCAGTTGAATTTAAGCTAGGGGATATTGAATCAACAAACGGAATGTTTACCTTTATGCCACATAAGCTTGAGGCAGATGGCTTTTTCGTGGCAAAAATGAGAAGAGTTAAATAATGAAGCACGATATTTTATCAATGAGTCTTTTCGAGCTTGAGACGCTTATTGTAAGCCTTGGTGAGCCAAAATTCAGGGCAAAGCAAATATATTCCTGGCTTCTCAAGGGTGTTTGGGGCGAGAGAATGAGCAATGTCCCAGGCAAAATCATAGAAAAGCTTAACGAGGTAGGGGAAATTCGCTTACCCAAAATAGCAAGGCGACTAGATTCTAAGCTTGATGGAACTAAAAAATACCTTTTTGAGCTTATAGATGGTGAGTGTATCGAAAGCGTGTTTATGAAATATGAGCACGGAAATACCCTTTGCATATCCTCGCAGGTTGGCTGTCGTATGGGCTGTAAATTTTGTGCCTCTACCTTAAATGGTAGGGTAAGAGATTTAACCCCATCAGAAATGCTAGGACAAATAATTGTCGCTCAGGCAGACACAGGTGAGCGTATTTCTAATGTCGTTATGATGGGAATAGGTGAGCCACTTGATAATTACGACAACACAATTAAATTTTTGCGTCTTGTATCCTCGGATGAAGGACTAAACATAGGACTTAGACATATATCAGTGTCAACCTGTGGCATAGTTGATAAAATAGATGCCTTGGCTGACGAGGGCTTACCTATAACTCTTTCAATCTCGCTTCACGCTTACGATGATGAAACAAGAGGCTCCATAATGCCTATAAATAAGCGCTATGGGGTGGACGAGCTTTTGTCGGCATGCGAAAGATATTTTAATAAAACAGGCAGACGAATTTCGTTTGAATATACCTTAATAGCAGATAAAAATGACACCATAGAGGGTGCTATTGCCCTTGCTAGAGTGCTAAAAAAATATATAAGCTCAACCCCACATGTAAACCTGATACCTCTTAACGAGGTTAAGGAGACAAGCCTGTCAACCTCTAAAAACGTAAATAGGTTCAAGGAAAAGCTAATCTCACTTGGTATAAATGCCACGGTAAGAAGACGACTTGGCTCCGATATAAACGCATCGTGTGGTCAGCTAAGAAGACAATCACAAAAGGAGAACATATGATTTGCTCGGCACATACTGATGTAGGAATGAAAAGGAATGTCAATCAGGATTCCTACATACTAAAAACCTATTCTGAAAAGACATGCCTTTGCGTCGTTTGCGACGGAATGGGTGGCGCGCGTGGTGGCTCTGAGGCATCAAAGCTCGCCTCTGAAAAGTTCGTGTCAATAATGGATGATTTTATTTCGCCATATATAGGAAATAAGGACAAAAAAATATCTGGTGGCGATATAAAGAACGCAATGCTCGATGCTGTTGATCAGGCAAATTACGCGGTAAACGAGTATTCAAAGATACATCCAACCCTGAAGGGAATGGGCACAACTCTTGTGGCAGCCCTTGTTATAAAAAATACGGTGTTTTGTGTCAATGTTGGCGATAGCCGTATGTACTTTATGAATAATGATAAAATCAAGCAAATTACAAAGGACCACTCCTATGTGCAATATCTTCTTGACCTTGGTCAGCTAACGCCAGAGGAGGCAGAGAGCTTTCCAAACAAGAACATAATTACTCGCGCAGTTGGAACAGAGAGTAGCGTGTCTGCAGATTTTATAAGAGAGAGTGTGCCAGAGGGCACATATATGCTTCTTTGCACCGACGGACTTACAAATCATGTAAGCGAAGAGGGAATGAAGGAAATTATAATGAGTGCTGACTCTCGTCAGCTTGACCAAATAAAGCTTTCCTTGACAGTAAGACGACTAGTAGATTCAGCAAACGAAAACGGTGGCTCAGACAATATCACCGCTGTTTTGGTAAGGGTATAAGGAGGGTGTCATGGAGAAGAAGATTTTCGAAAAATATGAAAAGCTTGAGGGCACAGTCCTTGATGAGAGATACCTTCTTGAAAAGCTTATCGGCGTTGGTGGAATGGCAGTCGTTTTTCGCGCAATTGATAAGCTAGTTTATAATAATGTTGTAGCTATTAAAATGCTCAAGGAGGACATCGCGTGCGATAGAACAATGCTAAAGCGCTTTGCAAACGAGTCGCGCGTTGAGGACCTTATAAGGCACCCAAATATTGTTGCTATGTATCAGTTCTGTGCGACAGGCGAATACAAGTATATGGTGATGGAGTATGTGTCTGGAATCACACTAAAAAGATACCTAAAGGCAAAGGGCAAGCCTCTTAGCTTTGATGAGCTTATGAGCTATACAATTCAAACCCTTAAGGCGCTTAAGGTTGCGCACGATAATGGCATTATTCACAGAGATATAAAGCCTCAAAACATAATGCTTTTGAGAAACGGTCATATCAAGGTCATGGACTTTGGAATAGCTAAGCTACCAAACGCTGAAACAGTTACAATGACTGATAAGGCAATAGGCACAGTTTACTATATGAGTCCAGAGCAGGCTAGTGCAAAGCCAATAGACTGCCGTAGCGACCTTTATTCTCTTGGCGCTATGCTTTATGAGCTTGCGACAGGCAGACTTCCCTTTGATGGGGAAAGCCCAGTATCAATTGCAGTAAAGCAAATAAACGAGGAGCCAATTCCACCAAGAGAAATAAACCCAGATGTTCCTGTAGGACTTGAGCAAATAATTCTTTGCGCAATGAGCAAAAAGCCATCGGAAAGATTTCAAAGCGCGGATATTATGCTTGATTATGTAAAAAGACTTCAAAAGAACAAGAAGATAAAATTTGAAAAGCTTAAAAGCAGAAGTGGATTTTCAAATTTTGTGTCAACAATTCGCCGTGTTTTTGGAGTGAATAAGAAATGATTCTTAATGGACTAGTTACAAGAGGCGTAGGTGGACTTTTCACCATTGCCCTTGACACAGAATATAATGGCAAAAAACAGCTTGAGGCTCGCGCCAAGGGCGCATTTAAGCATGACAAAATCACTCTTTTAGCAGGCGATAGGGTAGAGATTGATATAAACGAAAACGGAGAGCCGTATATAAGCAAAATAGAGGATAGAAAAAATTCACTTATAAGACCACCTCTTTCAAACCTTGATACGCTTTTCGTGGTTATCTCATGCGTAAAGCCCTCGCCTGTCCTCGAAACCATAGATAAGCTGATTTGTATAGCAGAGGCAAAGGGGATAGAGCCTGTTATAGTCATAACAAAGGCTGACCTTGATGCAGACTTTGCTGAAAAAACTGCCGAAATATATAAAAAATGTGGCTTTGAGGTGTTTATAACCTCTAGCGAGGACGGAGTTGGCAAGGACGAAATCCTTAACTACATAAAGCGAAACGGAGACAAGAGCGCCATTTATGCATTTTCAGGGGCATCTGGCGCAGGAAAGAGCACATTTATAAATTTGCTTTTCCCATCACTCTCACTTGAAACTGGTGACCTTAGCCAAAGGCTTGATAGAGGAAAAAACACAACAAGAATAACGGAGCTTTTTTCGCTTTCAGAGCTAATTGGAGAGGGCGTGCAGGGCTATCTTGCTGACACACCTGGATTTTCTCTTATAGACTTTGAGCGCTTTGACTTTTTTGAGCTTGAGGAGCTTTTTGATACCTTTAGAGAGTTCAGAAAAAGTAAGGGTGAGTGTCGCTTCACAAAATGCTCCCACACAAAGGAGCAGGGCTGTGATATTATTTCAAGAGTTCAGCTTGGCGAAATCCCAAAAAGCCGTCACAATAGCTATGTCGCACTTTATAATATTTTGAAGCAAAAGCCCAAGTGGAAAAAATAGTAACAAATAAAAATAAGCTCCCATATAATGTAGTAAAAGACTATATAAGGGAGCTTTTTGTTATGAAGATAGTAGTAGTTAAGTCTCCTAAGCTTTTGAGTCCAATTATTAGGAGAATTTTCAAAATCAAATCAAAAAATAAATAGCGAAAAACGCGCTTGGCAAAAGGGACGCGACCCAAATGGTCGCGTCCCTTTATTGTATTAATACTAAAAATATTGATTTTTAGCTAGATTTGTGATAAAATATATAATGAGGTTATATGCGAAGCAAGAAATTTTGTTTCGCAAAAACGGCAATTTTATAAAATTTCATGTTTTTTCAAAAAGTTGTTGACAAATCAATATTTGTGTGATATTATACCAAAGGCGACAAAAATTGACAAATCAACAAAAAGGAGAAGGATATGGAAAGAGCAACTGGAGAGCGTTTTTTAACCTTTATACTTTCGATTGACAGAATTTCAAAGAATATTAAGCGCATAAAGGATAAGACTATGGAAAAGTATGGTCTTAGAAGTGCGCATGTAATGTGTCTTTTCAACCTTGTTAAAAGCAGGGAAGGATTAAATTCAACGGAGCTTGCTGAGGTTTGTGGCGTAGACAAGGCATTTGTTTCTCGCGTTACATCTGAGCTTGAGAATAGGGGGTATATAGAAAGAACTCAAAATTCACAGGGTAGTATTTACAAATGCAAGTTCACTCTAACTGAGCAGGGACTTGAAATTAATCATTACATAAGCAAAAAGATAGCTGAAATCATGAACAATGTAAGTGGCAATATTGCTGATTATAAGCTTAAGGGCTTCTACGATGTTCTTGAGGCTATTGATGAAAATATTTCATTTCAGGTAAAGGAAGAAAAATATGGCAAATAATAAAATTAATATGTCTGATTATAAAATTCAAATTGACAGTCTTTATTCATATTTTGAGCGTGGAAAAACCCTCTATGGAGATAAGGCTCTTTATAGATTCAATCAAAAAACAACAGGTAGCACAATAGATGTTTCCTATAAGGAAATGTTTGAGCTTATTACTGACCTTGCCCTTGCATTCCAAAAGAAGGAGATGGCAGGCAAGAAGGTAATCCTTATCGGTGAAACAACCGTTCAATGGATTGCATCCTACATTTCAACTGTAACAGCAGATGGTGTTATCATTCCTCTTGACCCACATCTTCTTGAGGAGGAAATCATTAAGTTCACAAAGCTTACAAAGGCATCATATGTTATATGCTCCAAGGCTCATGCTGAAATCTTTTTGGCACAGGCTGATGAGCTTACAGAGGTTGAAGGCTTTATCGTTACCGACCGTGAGACCTTTGCCCTTTATCCAGAGCAGGAGTATGTAGAGGAAAAAGTTACTACATTTAACAATTTGCTTGCTCTTGGTAGATATCTTGCAAAGAACACAGATATGACAATAAATATGAGAGACCACGATATAAAGAAGCTCTCAATCCTTCTTTTCACATCTGGAACAACAGGCTCCTCTAAGGGCGTTATGCTTTGCGAGAGAAACATTTGCGCAGTTCTTGAGGGTATTTATCCAATGCTAGCAGGACTTACCCCAGAGGACTCTGTAATGTCAGTGCTTCCAATTTATCATACCTATGAGATGAGCGCAGGAATACTTGCACCTATGCTTTACGGTATGACAATTTGTATCAGTGACGGAATTAAATATGTTGGAAAAAATATAAAGCAATTCAAGCCAAGCGTTATGACTCTTGTGCCACTTTTTGCTAACCAGCTTTACAAGACCATTCAAAAGAATGTTCAAAAGCAGGGCAAGGAAAAGGCACTTGCTATGGGTCTTAAGATAAGCAACTTCCTTATGAAGCTTCACATCGATGCAAGAAAGAAGCTCTTTGGTCAGGTTCTTCAGGGACTCGGTGGCAACCTCAAGGCGTTTATTGTAGGTGGCGCAGCGCTCAACCCACAAATTGCTGAAAACTTTGCAAACTTTGGTATACAGGTTCGTCAGGGCTATGGTATCACAGAATGTGCACCACTTATCTCTGTAGTTCCACTTCATGAAAAGAACAATCCTGCATCCTGTGGCAAGCTAATGCCAGGCATGCAAATTTATATTGACAAGGAAAAATCAACAGATACCTTTGGTGAAATCGTAGTAAAGGGTGACAATGTAATGCTCGGCTACTTCGAAAACCCAGAGGAAACAGCTAAGGTTCTTTCTCCAGACGGCTGGTTCAAGACAGGTGACTACGGCTACATCGATGACGAGGGCTATATTTATATCACAGGTAGAAAGAAGAATGTAATCGTTCTTCAGGGTGGTAAGAATGTATTCCCAGAGGAGCTTGAGGAGTACCTTGAGGGCGTAAGCCTCATCGAGGAGGTAGTAGTTGTTGGCGAAGAAAACAAGGAAACAGGCGTAGTGTCAGTAGTAGCACTTGTATATCCAAATCACGAGGAGTGCACAAAGCTAGGACTTGTTGAAAAGGACGACATCTACAACGCAATCAACGAGGAAATTCAAAGCATCAATAAGCGTCTTGCATCCTACAAGCACATTAATAAGCTTGAGCTTCGCGAGGAGCCGTTTGAAAAGACAACCTCTCGTAAGATTAAGCGTCACACAATCAAGAAAAACGAGCAATAATATGATAAAAAGCAGTTACAGCATCAAGGCTGTGACTGCTTTTTCTTAATCTAAATTCGTTTTTCACAGGTCAAATAAATGTATCTATCTAGTCAGATAAATAAAGTGTTGACAAAATATTATATTTATGATAAACTATAATATAGAAAACTAACGGAGGTATTTATGGCTAGCTTTAAAAGACTTATTTGCTTAATATTGGCGCTTTTGCTGTGCCTTATGTTCGCTGTAGCATGTAAGGATGATGAGGAGGAGACATCTTCATCTAGCAGTACAGAGGAACCAAGCACTGATACCTCTGTGCCTACTGAAACCCCAAGTGAGGAAGAGGTAGTAACCTCTATTAGAGAGGGCGAAAATATGAATCCTGAGCTTGGTGATGGATGGACTGTGGTAGTTCCACCAAACTACCAGCCACAAACACAAAAATAAAAAATGGCGCAGGTAACTGCGCTATTTGTTGTAGAGGAAAAGATGAGAATAAAATTTGCTGATTTTGTTTTTGAAATTAATAATAAATTTGAATACATAGAAAATCAGTGTAAGGCATATCTGACAGACGAGGAGCAAATCGACCTCTTTATAGAGTGTAGCGACACTGAAATTGAGGCTGAAAGGGGCGCAACTGGCGTGGATTATCCAGCAGGATATCTTGAAAGCCTTGCTGTTTATCGTAAAATATGCTCATATGCCTCGGAGCACGGCGCGATTTTGGTTCATAGTGCTGTTATCGAGGTTGATGGAGGCGCATATGCCTTTCTTGCTAAAAGTGGCACAGGAAAAAGTACACATATCGCACTTTGGCGCAGGGCTCTCGGAGACAGAGTTCAAATAATAAATGGCGATAAGCCGATTTATAGACTTATAGATGGCACGTTTTATGCCTACGGAACACCTTGGTGTGGCAAGGAGGGCTGGAACAGAAATGTGCGTGCACCTATAAAGGCGCTTTGCTATATAGAGCGTGCAGAGAAAAACAGCACCACCAAAATCTCTCCATCAGATAGTGCACTAAGATTTATGGGACAGCTGTTTTTGCCAAGCACAGCAGATGGGGTGTCTAGTGCTCTCGCACTAGCAGATAAGCTACTTACAAGCGTGGATTCGTATATAATTAGATGTAATATATCAGACGAGGCAGCGCTACTTGCCTATAATACAATTGTTGAAGGAGAGAAAAAATGAAAATTAGAGAGGGCTTTATTTTAAGAGATGTTGCAGGAAAAAGCTTTGTTGTTGCAACAGGCGCGCTTAGCCAGCAATATCAGGGCATGATTACCCTTAACGAAACAGGAAAATTCATTTGGCAATGCCTTGAAAAGGAAATGTCGTCAGAGGAAATAGTAAAGGCCATTATGGGCACCTATGAGGACGCGTCAGAGGATATTGTAAGGGCTGATGTAGAAAAGTTTATTAATGGATTAGTAAAGGAAAAAATCGTTGAGTAAGCAGATTTTAAGTCTTGAGGAGCTATTTCCGGTAATTGATGAGGTAATATCCTCTGGTGGAGAATTTAGGCTTTATCCAAGGGGAGTTAGCATGTTGCCGATTTTAAGGCAAGGAATAGACTCTGTGGTGCTTGTCGCCCTCGACCCTGTGGCTGAAAATGATATGATTCTTTATAAGAGAGATAATGGACAGTTCGTGCTACATCGTGTTGTGAAAATTAAGGGTGATGAATACATAATGTGTGGTGACAACCAAACAGAGCTGGAGTATGGAATAAGGCGTCAGCACCTTCTTGCAAGGGTGGCGTATTTCTATCGCGACAGCGAAAGGGTATGCTCGGATAACAAGGAGTACCAAAAATATATAAAGAGCCTGCCAAAAAGGCGTAGATGGCGCAAAATCAAGGCACGCTTAGCTACAATTAAAAATAAGCTTCTTGGAAAGAAGAAATAAAAGACACAGGTCTCGCCTGTGTCTTTTTTATATTTTCTTAAAAATGTAGAAATCAACCTCAACCTCAGTGGTAAGAGAGGAAAGACCAAGAAGCTTTTCCTTGTCAGCGATAGAGGTGCGATGGAAATATGGCGTCATTTGGAAAAGAGCCCAAATAGCCTCGCTTGAGTTAACAGTAGTTGAATATTTAACGCTTTTTACCGACACAGGCACAAAGCCCTCATAGGTATCGTTAAATTTTTCGTTAAGATAAACCTCGTCATAGATTGCGCGCTTTAAGCCCTCTAGATGGTGCACTCCTGCAACACCAATAATCAAATGTCCTCCAGTGCGTAGCGTGCGACGAAACTCATCGATTGCAACAGGTGCAAACATGTTTACCACAAGGTCAGCACACTCATTCTCAAGTGGCATGTCAAAAATATTTGAAACGGAGAATAGAGTGCTTTTAAGCCCTTTAGCTCTTGCTTGCTTTGAAGCGTGCTCAGTGCCGAACTTTGACATGTCAAAGCCAAATACAAGTGCATTATTAATTGTCATAGCAAGGCTGTTTGTATAATAGCCCTCGCCACAGCCTGCATCAATAATTACGCTTGGCGACAGGCTAGACGCGATATCGCAAAGCGCATTTTTTATACCCTCGTAGCATCCAGTCTGGAAGAACAGGGTGCGCGCCCTTATCATTTCCTTTGAGTCGCCTGCCTTGGCATTATTTTTCTTTCCTGGATTTAATAAATTTACATATCCACTTTTTGCAAGGTCATACGAGTGTCCACCCTCGCACTTGAGCGAGGAGTTGCATCTTTTAAGTCCCCCGCGACAAATTGGACAGACAATATACTTTTCCTTTTCCATATTATGTCCTAACTGTTGATTTTATAAAATAATTGTGATAATATATTATTAGATAATACTATTTTACAATATATGCGCGATTAAAGCAAGAGCTTTGGAGGATTTATGCTTAAGGAAGGGCAAAAATATACATTAAAGTGTGAGGAAATGAACAATTTTGGCAATGTCGTTTGTCGTGTTGACGGAATTGTCGTTTTTGTAAATGGAGCAGTTTCTGGAGATACAGTTGAGGCTGAAATCAAAAAAATCACCTCAAATTATGCTGTTGCCGAAACAACAAAAATACTTTCTCAATCACCATATAGGGTGTCACCATTGTGTACTGTGTTTGATAGATGTGGGGGCTGTGCCTTTTCGACAGTACATATAAGCAAGGAAAATGAAACAAAAAGAAGCTATGTAAAGGACACTCTTAAAAAGTTCGGCATCGAGGTAGAGGTTGATGATATTGTATGTCCTGTAAATGATTTTTATAGGAACAAGATAATTCTTTTCTTCTCAAACGGAAGATTTGGATATATGGAAAAGGCATCAAACAGAGTAGTGCCTCATAAGGCGTGCCCATTGAATGCTGGAATTTTCGATGATATCGCACGCTTCACAGCTAAGGAGCTTGCTGAAACGAAGCTTCGTGCCCTATATCTTCGTAAAAGCTCTGGCGAGGATGGCGAGATTATGGTTTGCCCAATTTTCACAAAGCAGACCGATATTAAGCACTATGCAAAGAAGCTAAGGGGCGAATTTCCAAGAGTCTCAACCGTTCTTTCTGGCTTTATGTTTGGTAGAGATTTCGTGCTTGAGGCATGCGAATTTAAAACTGTATCTGGCGATGGATATATAACTGACGAGATTTGTGGACTTAAATTTGAAATTTCACCAAAATCCTTCTATCAGGTTAATCACGCCTGCGCTACTGAGCTTTACGAGAAGGTTATATCCTGTCTTGACGCAGATGAGAATAGTGAAATTGCAGACCTTTTCTGTGGCACAGGAACGATAGGAATGATAGTTGCAAAGCGCACAGGCGCACATGTGTATGGAGTGGAAATAGAACCATCGGCAGTC
>JAGALI010000164.1 GCA_017625275.1 Clostridia bacterium | reverse complement strand
CTTTTTTGCACCAGCAACATAAACGCTATCAGAAATCTCTTCAGGAATGATTATTTCAAATCCATTTTCATACTTTTCTGGATAACCCTTTGATGCCATAATTACACAGCAAGCGCTCTTATCAGCAAATTTAACCTCACAATCAGCCAAGGTTTCGTTTGTAACACTCTGCATAATCTCGAAAAGATCACTTTCGAGGAGTGGTAAAACAACCTGTGTCTCAGGATCGCCAAAGCGACAATTATATTCGATAACCTTTGGTCCGTTTGGAGTGAGCATAAGCCCAAAGTACAAGCAACCCTTAAAGCTTCTGCCCTCTTTATTCATTGCATCGATTGTAGGCAAGAAAATTGTGCGCATACACTCGTCTGCAATTTCATCAGTATAATAGGGGTTAGGAGCAATTGTTCCCATTCCACCTGTATTAAGACCCTTATCAAAATCAAGAGCCCTCTTATGGTCCATAGAAGAAACCATTGGCTTTACTACCTTACCATCAGTAAATGCTAAAACCGAAACCTCAGGACCAGTTAAAAATTCTTCGATAACGATATTGTTACCACTATCTCCAAATTTTTTATCTTCCATTATGGATTTTACAGCATCAATTGCCTCTTCCTTCGAAAATGCAATTACAACGCCCTTTCCAAGCGCCAAGCCATCAGCCTTTATAACTGTTGGAATTGGTGCGTTTTCAAGAAATTTAAGCGCGTCCTCTGGATTTGAAAAAACCTCATATCCAGCAGTAGGAATACCATATTTCTTCATAAGATTTTTTGAAAAAACCTTACTACCTTCAATTATTGCTGCCGCCTTACTTGGTCCAAAGCATGGAATTCCAGCCTCGTTAAGAGCGTCCACACAGCCTAAAACTAGTGGATCATCTGGCGCCACAACTGCATAATCAATCTTGTTTTCAGTAGCAAAATTAACTATTCCAGCTATATCCTTTGCTCCAATATTAACGCAAGTAGCATCAGCGCTAATTCCACCATTTCCAGGAAGTGCATAAAGAGTTGTTATCTTTTTACTTTCCTTAAGCTTTTTAATGATAGCGTGCTCGCGTCCGCCACCACCTACAACCATTACTCTCATTTGACACCTCATTAATGATGGAAGAGTCTCATTTTTGTGAATGACATTACAATGCCATATTTGTTACAGCAATCAATAACAACATCATCTCTAATAGAACCACCAGGCTCAGCGATATATGATACGCCGCTCTTTCTAGCTCTCTCGATATTATCGCTAAATGGGAAGAAAGCATCTGATCCAACACTAACACCAGTAATGGTATCAAGATATTCTCTCGCTTCCTCTGCAGTAAGTGGCTCTGGCTGAGTTGTAAAGTATTTTTGCCATACTCCATCAGCACATACATCTTCTTCGTTTTTGTTGATGTAGCCGTCAATTACATTATCTCTATCAGGTCTTGCGATATCAGCACGGAAAGGAAGATTTAAAACCTTATCATGTTGACGAAGATGCCATGTATCAGCCTTTGTACCGGCAAGACGAGTACAGTGAATTCTGGACTGCTGTCCAGCACCAACACCGATTGCTTGACCATTGTATGCATAGCATACAGAATTAGATTGAGTATATTTCAAGGTAATAAGAGCGATAATCAAATCTGTTACTGCTTCCTTTGGAAGATTTTTATTTTCAGTAACTATATCAGAAAGAAGAGCTTCATTAATTTCAAAATTGTTTCTTCCCTGCTCAAATGTGATGCCATATACCTGCTTGCGTTCAACAGGGTCTGGAACAAAGTTAGGGTCAATCTTTACAATATTATAATTGCCCTTTCTCTTTGTCTTAAGGATTTCAAGAGCCTCGTCAGTATAACCAGGAGCAATAACACCATCAGAGATTTCACGCTTAATAAGTGTTGCTGTAGTAGCATCACAAACATCTGAAAGCGCGATCCAGTCACCGAATGATGACATTCTATCTGTTCCTCTTGCTCTTGCATATGCACAAGCTAAAGGAGAATCGTCTAGTCCCTCGATATCATCAACAAAGCAAGCCTTCTTAAGCTTCTCAGGAAGCTTAATTCCAACAGCTGCAGATGTTGGGCTTACATGCTTGAATGAGGTTGCGCAAGGAAGGCCTGTTGCCTCCTTAAGCTCTTTAACAAGCTGCCAAGAGTTAAATGCATCAAGAAAGTTTATGTAGCCTGGGCGTCCACAAAGGATTTCTATTGGGAGCTCAGATCCATCGTGCATATAGATTTTAGATGGCTTTTGGTTAGGGTTACAACCATATTTCAATTCAAATTCTTTCATTTTCTACACCTCAAACATTTTTATTTACTATTCTAGTTTCAGCTTCGCCAGTTGCGATATCAATATATCTAACAAAGAGAGACACCTTATTGTCCTCGTTAAGATTCTTCCAAATAAGATCAGTTAATGCATCAATATTCATATCAGGAAGCTCAAGGGTTTTTGGCTCACCCTCAAAAGAAGGAAGAGGATTTCCATCTCCATTATATGTATGTATGAATTTAGCCTTTCCTGCTATAGGATTTGAATATGCATATGTAAATCTTTCGCATGAGGAATCATCTCCCTCTGCACTTTTAAGAATAGACATTGCGAAATTCATATCTCCATTTTCACGATGAATAATTCCTGAAATTCTTGGTGTGAAATTAGGCTTGTCATCCTCAAATTCTCTTGTTCTAAGAGCTTGCTCAAATGTCATCTGCTTATCCATAAGCTCATAAATTGTATCTGTTTGATCACCATTTGTAACAATTGTTTTATTTCCAAGAACTCTTACAGGATAATAAATTATAAGATGTGGGTCTACCATTTTTGACTCGTCAAAGGCTTTTGTTCTCATGGCATCTCCCTCTGGAACAAATACTCTGTTACGACTATTTACGCTTCTTCCCATAATAAAGTAAGCTGTAATTGCCTTCTTTGCATCAGCGCTTTTTCCTATAATAATGCCTCTTCCATGATATGCTAAAGAGTTCAACTCGTTTTGAATTGTTGATATCTTCATTTTCATTCTCCTTTTATATAAACCTTATTGTTTTGAACAGTTATTTTGTCATCGCAAAAGAGCTTAACTGCCATTGGAAGTATCTTCCACTCTGCCTCTTCCATAATACGCTTTTGAAGTACTTCAGGAGTATCATCCTGCTTCACCTCAACAGCCTTTTGAAGAACTATTGGACCTGCGTCACATTCAGGAGTTACTATATGGACAGTTGCCCCAGAAACCTTAACTCCCTTTTCAAGAGCAGCCTCGTGAACATGAAGCCCATAAAATCCCTTGCCACAAAATGATGGTATCAATGCAGGATGAACATTTAATATTCTATTAGGGAATCTTTCGTATACCTGTTCATCAATAATGGTAAGAAATCCTGCAAGAACCACAAGATCTATACCTTCATTCTCCATAGTATCAGCAAGAGCCTTTGAATAATCTGCAATACTTTCATATTCCTTACGAGAAAGCACGATTGATTTAATTGAGTTGTTTTTTGCACGCTCAAGAGCATAAACTCCTGGCTTTGAAGCAATAACTAAAGAGATTTTTCCATTTCCAAGCTCTCCTCTTTGTTCAGCATCAATGAGAGCCTGTAAATTAGTACCTCCTCCAGACACAAGCACTGCTATTCTTTTTAGCATAACACTACTCCGTCCTCGGACTTGATTATTTCTCCGATAATGTAAGCGTCCTCTCCATTGGCCTTAAGAATCTCGAGTGCCTTATCAGCCTCGTTCTTTGGAACCACAACGCTCATTCCAACACCCATATTGTATGTATTGTACATATCTCTTTCAGGAATGTTGCCTGTCTTTTGAATGAGGTCGAAAATAGGAAGCACCTTAACTGCAGATTTATCAATCTTTGCAGAAAGTCCCTTAGGAATAGATCTTGGAATATTCTCGTAAAATCCACCACCTGTAATATGTGATATTCCCTTAACATTAACCTCCTCGATTAATGCAAGAATGGATTTTACATAAATTTTGGTAGGCGTCAACAATGTTTCTGCTATTGAAGCCCCGCCTAATGCATCACATGGTGTGTAAAGTGATGCAGGATTCTTGTCTATATCAAACACCTTACGAACAAGTGAAAAACCGTTAGAGTGAACGCCACTTGAAGCAAGTGCAATAACGATATCACCCTCAGCCATTTTTGTATTGTCAAGAATCTTTTTCTTATCAACAATACCAACAGCAAATCCAGCAAGGTCGTATTCTTCAACAGGCATCATACCAGGATGCTCTGCTGTTTCTCCTCCTATAAGGGCAGCACCAGACTGTACACAGCCTTCAGCCACACCACCAACTATATCAGCTATCTTTTCAGGAATATTCTTTCCACAAGCAATATAATCAAGGAAAAACAATGGCTTAGCTCCACAGCAGATTATATCATTTACACACATAGCAACGGCATCAATACCTATCGTGTCATGCTTATCCATGAGTATTGCCATTTTAACCTTAGTTCCACATCCATCTGTTCCGGAAACGAGAACAGGCTCTTCCATTCCTGCAAGCTGCAATCCAAAGCAACCTCCGAATCCACCAACATCATCAACACAGCCTTCATTTTTCGTGCGTGCTATATGTTTTTTCATTAATTCTACAGCCTTATAGCCTGCGGTAATATCAACACCAGCTGCTGCATAGCTTTCAGATCTTGAATTTTTCACTGTTACTTCTCACTTTCATTTATTTTCAGAAATTTTATAATCAAATTTGTTTTCACACATTTCAGGAATATCAGTAGGATATTTACCATCAAAGCATGCTGAGCAATAGCCCTTGCAGATTCCACCCTCGCCGAGCTTACTCGCATCCTCAAGTGGCAAATAACCAAGCGAGTCAACATCAAATATCTTTTCCATTTCCTCTATTGTGTGATTACATGCAATAAGTGACTCCTTAGATTCTATATCTGTACCATAATAGCATGGGAACAAATATGCTGGAGCTGAGGAACGAAGATGCACCTCTTTTGCTCCTGCAGTTCTAAGAAGCTTTACTATTCTTGCACAAGTAGTACCTCGAACTATCGAATCGTCTACAAGCACGACTCTCTTTCCTTTTACTGTGTTAATTACAGGATTAAGCTTTATTCTAACCTTATCCTCTCTAATGTTTTGTCCAGGAGCGATAAAGGTTCTTCCTATGTACTTATTTTTAATAAGACCTATTCCGTATGGTATTCCAGCCTCTTCAGCATATCCAAGTGCTGCCTCAAGTCCTGAATCAGGAACTCCAACAACAACATCTGCATCGACTGGATGTGCTTTGGCAAGGAATGCACCAGCACGCTTTCTAGCCTTTTGAACTGCACATTTGCTAATTACAGAATCTGGACGTGCTGTATAAATATACTCAAATACGCACATTCTTTCTGGTCTTTTATTGCAATGCTCCTTTATAGATTTAATTCCTTCCTTAGAAAATACAATGATTTCTCCAGGCTCAATATCCCTAACAAAGGTAGCTCCAACAGAATCGAGAGCACAGCTTTCACTGGCAATTACATATTCTCCATTTTCTCTCTTACCATAGCAAAGTGGATGTAATCCATTCTCGTCTCTTGCTGCAATGAGCTTTTGTGGAGACATAACAATAAATGTATAACCGCCCTCAAGCTTGTCCATGGCTTTATTGATAGCCTCTTCAATTGAAGGGGCAGTGATGCGTTCTTTAGTTATAATACAAGAAATTATTTCTGCATCACTATTAGTATGGAAAATAAGCCCTTGAAGCTCAAGCTCTTTTCTAAGAGCATTTGCATTAACGAGTCTTCCATTTGTCGCTATTGCCATTCTTCCCTTTATGTGATTAACTACAATAGGCTCTGCATTAACTCTTTCCTTGGTTTTGAGCGTTCCGTAACGCACATGACCAAGTGCCATATTACCCTCTCCAAGCTTTCTAAGCTTTTCTGTGGTAAAAACATCATTAACTAGACCTGAATCCTTATGCGTGTGGAAAACGCCATCATCATTAACCACAATTCCAGCACTTTCTTGTCCTCTGTGCTGGAGTGCATACAAACCATAGTACACACTAGACGCCACATCTGTCTTTTCTTTTCCAATAATTGCGAAAATTCCCATATATTTCTCCTATAAAAGCTTTCTAGAGTCCAAAATTAATTATTATATTTTTCTTCTATAGTTTTATTCTTTGCCAGAACCATTTCCTTTCCTGCCTCTCTTGCCTCAACAAGTTTCTTGTCAAGAGTTGGCTCAGACAACGCCAAAATTTGTATAGAAAGCAAAGCGGCATTGGCAGCACCATCAATCGCAACTGTAGCTACAGGAATGCCAGAGGGCATTTGAACAGTCGCAAGAAGTGCGTCAATACCACCAGTATTTTTGCATGACACAGGGATTCCTATTACAGGAAGAACTGTATTTGCTGCAACAGCGCCAGCCAAATGAGCCGCCATACCTGCTGCAGCTATAATAACGCCAAAGCCATTTGCCTTTGCGCCCTTTACAAACGCTGCTGCGTCCTCTGGAGTTCTGTGTGCAGAATAAACATGAACCTCAAAAGGAACACCATAATCCTTAAGAACATT
>JAGALI010000163.1 GCA_017625275.1 Clostridia bacterium | reverse complement strand
GGATTTGGTAGCCTGCGTTGATTCCGAAGTAGTCAACAGCAGCTGTTGGAATTGAGTAGCCAACTGCTACAATGATTGGAGCGCTTTCTGAGCCTGCGTTATATTCAAGCTCCTCTGTGCCTTGTGTACAATAGCTTGCATTTGTGCATACACACTTGTATGTGCCTGCTGCGAAAATGCCATTTGGATAAGTAACGCTTTCAACCATGTTGTGGGTATTAAACTCAGAAACAAGCTCGAAGAGGCATCTCTCACAGGTTGCATCAGATGTACAGTCTTTTACTTCGCCGTAGTTGTGAATCTCATTGTAGAATGCCTTACATACATTGTAGCCTGTGATAATCACCTTTCCGGTATAGTTGCTTGGGTTAGCTTCATAGTCAGCCAATGTTACGGTTGTAGTGAATCCTGTAGATGTTGAAATTGCAGAAATAGCAGTTTCATCAGTAGTTGTTAGATATACAGTTTTTACAGCGCTGTTACCAAAGGACAAGCCAGTTGCTGTTGCAGGTGCGTAAACTGTTGTAAGTGATGAACAGCCTGTAAGTGGGTGATTACCCTCAACACCTACAAATGAAGCACCGAGATAAAGCGTCTGCACTCCAATGTCTGCCAAAGCATAGCTGTAGAGTGTTGTGCAGGTATTTGGAAGTCTAAGCACTTCAGGCTTCCAAGTTTTAATGCCTCTAAACATTGAGTCAGATAAATATGTCAATTGAGTATTCTCAAGACCGATAACCTCTGTAAGAGCTGTGTCATAAAAATGCTGGCTACCATCTAATGCACTAAGAGTTGATGGTAGAGATAGCTTTGTAAGTGCACTACAGCTCTTTGCAAAGCAGTTACCAATCTTTGTAAGACCCTCGGGAAGAATAAGCTCCTTTAATGACTTGCAGTTTTCAAATGCTGCATATTGGCTCATATCCAAGCCGTTTGTTAGGTTGCCATCCTTATCATATACGAGAGTTCTTGGCTCAAATGTAATTGTTTCAAGGCCTGAGCCTGAGAAAGTGTATCCACCGATGAAGGTTACACTTGCTGGAATTGTAATTGTCTTAAGAGCTGTACAACCTCCAAATGCTGCACGGTCTGCACGCAAAGCTTCACCATCTATTGTAGTAACGCCTGAAGGGATTTTAATGCTCGCAAGTGATGTGCAATTACGGAACATTGATTTAGAAATAGTTTTAAGTGTGCTTGGAAGCTTAACATTCTCAAGTGCTGAACAGCCATTAAACTCGAAGCCCTGTGGTGTTCCAGTCCACTCGTCGTGGAATTCAACTGACTTTAGCCCTGTTGAGTACTCAAAGGTAGATGTGCTCTCAAAATATGCCTCCTTTGGAATATAGAAGCTTTCAAGCGCATTTGCTTTAACAAAGGCACAACCAATGTGAAGGGAGCCTGTATGATCCTTTGGTATATCAAAAACCTTCAATGTGTTATTATTATTAAATGATGTCTTGTTAATATAACGGAAGGTGTTGCTTACATAGATAGCCTGGATAGGAAGGTTTTGCCATGTACCACTAATGTAGGTAAATGCACTGTAGTCACGACCGTTTAGTAGTATCATATTTGATACTGTGTAAGGGAATGTCGTGTTAGCATCACCATCAGTATCAGAAATTGCAGATGATGGAAGTAGCTCTCTACCACTAGATAGTGAAAATGTGAAGTCAGTTCCTACTCTATATGAAACATATTCACGTTTTGTGGAATCATAGAACCAAGCAAGTGCCTTGCCCTCTGTATCGTAAAGCGCAAGTGTTGTCCCGTCGGCTGCCACAAAGACTTCACCGTCATTGTTTGGTGTTGCCGCGCTTACAGAAATAGCAAAAATGCATACTAGCAATGCCATAACTGTTAGCATTAGAAAAATTTTCTTTTTCATAATTTTTTCCTCTCAAAATTTATATTTATTTTTTATTTTTATTGAAAACTAATTTAGGATAGAGCCTTATACACTGCATCGGCAGTTATAAGATTGAAGTCAAAGCCATGAAGGTTTAGTGTGTCGCAATCGGTGTTTGGAATTTCAGATTGAATAAACTGAGTTGTTGTTCCCTCAGCAGTTGTCAATTTGATTACTATAGCTGAGATAAGCTTTAGCTCATAGTAGCTACCTGTGTTCTCTTCCTTCTGCTCAAAGCCTCTTATTTCAATGCTAATTGTGCTGTAGCTGAGAGATTTTATCTCTAGCATAAAGCCCTTAAGATTTGTTTCAAGAGTGTCACCATTTAAGATTGAGGAGATATTTACCATTTCGCCAGTTCCCTCATCCTTAATTTGGCTATTTACCATGAACATATTGATTGAAAAATCGGTAACTTTATTTATTCTTGTATAATCATTGAAAAGCTGTTCTTTAATTTCATAGCCTGCGTTGATTCCAATGTAGCCAACGTTTGCAGTTGGAACTGAGTAGCCCTTTGGTACAATGATTGGGTCACTAGGACATGGTGCAACATAGCCCTCGCCCTCTAAAATAGTTTTACACCTATATTATAGCATGTAAATATTTGGCTGTCAAATAAAAATTTCCACTTTGCGCGTGAAATAAAAACAAGGGGCAGAGTTATCGACACTCCGTCCCTTGTTTTAAATTTTGTTCACAAATTATTTACATTTTACAGTGATTGCGCACCAGCCATTTTCATGGATTTCCTCGACAATTTCAAATCCATTGTCTTTTATCGACTTATATACATCCTCACATCTTTCATCTATAATTCCAGACAAAATAAGTGGGGTATTCTCGTGCATAAATTTGCCAATATCGGGAAGCAGACGAATAATGATATCTGCAACTATATTTGCTGTGATAACATCGTATTTGCCAGCCTTTACCCCTGCGAGAAGGTCTGAAACGCCACATTCGATATTGCTAACATCATTATCCTTGACATTTTCCCTTGCTACCTTTACCGCAACAGGGTCGATATCATAGGCGTAGCACTGCTTCGCACCGAGCTTCGAGGCACAAATTGCCAAAATGCCACTACCACAGCCGACATCAAGCATAACCGAGCTATCAGTTACATATCTTTCGAGAAGTGTCGCGCAAAGGCGTGTTGTTTCATGGGTTCCTGTGCCAAATGCCATGCCTGGGTCCATCTTTACAATGACCTCGTTCTCTGCGCTATCATACCTTTCCCACATAGGAACAACCACAAGCCTTTTGCCTATTTTGATTGGCTTATAGTATTGCTTCCATGAGTTTGCCCAGTCGTCCTCGCAAAGCGATATACACTCCATTGTCCTTTCGATGCCGAGAGCATCAAGACGCTCATTTAAGTACATAGTATAATACTCTGTTGGCTTATCTGCTGGCATATAAATCGACACAGATGCCACTGTTTTATCTGCGTTTAGCACGCTTTCATCAATTAGGTCACCATAAACGCCGTCGAGTATTCTATCCTCAAGGTCAGAATAATCCTCTATTTGAAGCCCATTTGAGAGCATGCTCATAACAGCGCAAAGCTGGTCTAGGTTTTCTACCTTAGAGGTAACCTTAATTTGTATCCATTGATTATCCATTTATCCTCGTTTCTTGAAGCGATCAAAGAAGCTTCCCTTTTTCGATTGATTCTTATCGCCACAGGTGCTTGCAAATTCACGAAGAAGCTTTTTCTGCTCCTCGCTCAAATTCCTTGGAGTTTCAACTACTGCCTTTACATAGAGATTTCCCTTTGAACCTCTACCATAGACATCTACAATTCCCTTTTGCTTGATTGTGAAGATGGTGTCTGTCTGTGTTCCCTCTGGAATATCGTATTCAATTTCACCATCAAGGGTTGGAATCTTTATCTTTGCGCCAAGCGCTGCCTCTGCATAGCTGAGTGAAACATCGCAATAAATATCCTTTCCATCACGCTCAAAAATCGCGTGTGGACGAACTGATACCTGAACAACAAGGTCTCCTGCTATTCCACCATTCTTGCCCTCGTTTCCAAGTCCACGAATGGTAAAGCTCATGCCATCGTCAATTCCTGCCGGAATATCCACAGGGTAGGTCTTTTTAATTCTAATCATGCCCTTGCCACTACAGTTCTTACAAGGATTTTTGATTTTCTTTCCTGTTCCACGACAGTCAGGACACACGCTTTCGGACTGCATTACACCGAACATTGTGCGCTGTTGTGTCATTATTCTACCTGTTCCAGAGCACTTAGCACACTTATCTACGGTTGTTCCCTTTTCTGCGCCAGAGCCCTTACAATCAGGACAGTTTTCTATTCTATTGAAGGAGATTTGCTTATTACAGCCAAAGGCTGCCTCCTCAAATGAGATTACAATGCGAGCGCTTATATCACTACCATTCACTGCCATATTCGCCCTGCGTGAGCTTGAGCGAGAGGAACCAAAGCCCCCACCGAATATGTTTGAGAATATGTCGCCAAAGTCACCAAAATCGCCAAAGCCTCCACCATAGCCACCTGCACCACCCTGCTCAAAGGCTGCGTGTCCGTAGGCGTCATATTTTGCCTTTTTATCGGCATCAGAGAGAACTCCGTATGCTTCGTTGATTTCCTTGAATTTTTGCTCGGCATCCTTATCTCCTGGGTTCATATCAGGGTGATACTTCTTTGCGAGAGAGCGATATGCCTTTTTAATCTCGTCTGCGCTTGCACCCTTGCTTATGCCCAGAGTTTCATAAAAATCTTTCTTATCTGCCATAACAATACCTATCTAACGCACATTAGGAATTCGCCGTAGCGAATTCCCAAATGGCAGTTATTTTTTAGTTTTCTGTCTTATCCTCGAAATCAGGGCTTTCGCCAGCCTGTGCTCCATTTGGATCAGCGTTTGGTGCAGACTGTGCATAAAGCTTTTCAGCGATTGGGTAGAAGGACTTTTCAAGTGCCTCCATATCAGCCTTGATTGCCTCTACATCGCCACCCTTGATTGTTTCCTTAAGCTTTTCGATAGCGTCCTTTACAGGCTTCTTCTCGTCGTCAGTTGCCTTGTCGCCGATATCGTTAAGTGACTTTTCACATTGGAAAATAAGGTTTTCAGCGTGGTTCTTTGTTTCAACAGCCTCTTTTGCCTTCTTATCCTCCTCTGCATACTTTTCAGCCTCTTTTACAGCCTTATCAATATCCTCTTGGCTCATATTGGTTGATGAGGTGATTGTGATATGCTGCTCCTTACCTGTGCCCTTGTCGGTTGCAGATACATTTACGATACCATTTGCGTCAATATCAAAGGTAACCTCGATTTGTGGGATACCTCTTGGTGCTGGTGCAATTCCGTCAAGTGAGAACATGCCAAGTGTTGTGTTGCCAGATGCCATTTCTCTTTCACCCTGAAGAACATGGATTTGAACTGAGGTTTGGTTATCTGCTGCAGTTGAGAATACCTGACTCTTCTTTACAGGGATTGTTGTATTTCTTTCAATAATCTTTGTGCAAACGC
>JAGALI010000162.1 GCA_017625275.1 Clostridia bacterium | reverse complement strand
CAAGCGCCTCGTTTTTATTTCTTTTTGATGTTATCCCAATAAGCTTTAGCGGCTTGCTCGGTTTTGTTTTCACCATATACATAGTATTTTGCATTTTTAATATCATCTGGCAAATATTGTTGGTCAACCCAATCGTGAGGATATGAGTGTGGATATTTATATCCTTTAAACAAAGGTGCCTGCAGATGAAGTGGAATAGTGTTGCCCTTGCCAGCACGCACATCAGCGCTTGCAGAATTTATAGCCTCATATGCTGTGTTTGATTTTGGAGCCGTGGCAAGCATTATAGCACAGCTTGCAAGAGGAATTCTTGCCTCTGGCAATCCAAGCTCACGCGCAGTACAACAAAGGGAGTGTGTTATTTGAGCAGCCTGTGGGTAGGCAAGGCCTATATCCTCTGAGGCGATAACCTGTAGCCTGCGACAAGCAGAGATTATATCTCCGCCCTCAAGTAGCTTTGCAAGATAGAAAACAGCAGCATCAGGGTCGGAGCCTCTAATCGATTTTTGTAGTCCAGAAAGCAAATTATAATGCATATCATCATTTCTATCAAAGGCGCTAGCTGCAACAGATGGAATAAAGCCTTGTGCAATTTTCTTTGTAATCACAGAGTCACTGGCAATATATGCACCCTCTAAAAGGGTAAGCGCATGGCGAACATCGCCACCAGCACATGATGCGAGAAATTCAAGGGCGTCGTTTTCATAGCTCTTTTTTATTTCACTTTCTGTGTTCATTGCATCAACAGCACGCTTTAATGTAGGGATGATTTCCTTTGCGTCCACTCGCTTAAACTCAAAAACTGAGCAACGAGATAGTAGAGCATCATAAATATAAAAATATGGATTTTCAGTGGTTGATGCTATAAGTGTTACTCTTCCATCCTCAATATATTCAAGCAGAGATTGCTGTTGCTTTTTGTTGAAATATTGTATTTCATCAAGATATAAGAGAATACCTTGAGAAGAGAATACAGAGCTTGATTGAGCAATTACTTCCTTAACATCTGAAAGAGAAGCGGTAGTTGCATTAAGACGAAAAAGCTCCATTCCGGAATTTTTGGCTATTATATTTGCGATGGTTGTTTTTCCTGTGCCAGGAGGGCCGAAGAATATCATGTTAGTTATTCTTCCTGAGTCAACCATTTTGCGAATTACGCCAGATTTAGAAATAAGATGAGCTTGTCCTGCAATTTCATCAAAGGATGTTGGACGAAGCTTATCCGCTATAGGTTGATTAGTCATAAAATATCCTCTTTTGTAAAAAGTCCTGTATGTATTTTATCATAGAATTTTTGGAAAATCAATATAAATATACTATGTATTTTGCCAAGAGGAGGGTATTTATGAAAATATTTTATTCGAGGTCCTCAAAAAGCGAGGAGGGCGAGCTTAAAAGGAAGGCTCATATAGCGATTGAATGCTTGATGCTTGTGTTTGTTATGTCTGCCTTTGGTGCCTTGTTATTTATTCAAGACTTTAGAAAAAATGTACAGAGCACGGAGGCAATTTCTGTGTCAAACAATGCTGTTTTTGAGATGATAGGACTTGATTTTAAGGTGGAGAATGAAACCGAAAAATTAGCAAACGAATATATTCAGTCAAATGGAGAAAAGCCTATTTTTTTAGAGCTTTTTCGAGAAAATCAAAGAAAAAACAATGGATAAAATAGGCGAAAAGATTGGCTTTTTTGCCTTTTTTCTAACAATAATGAGCGTGTCATCCTCGCCACATCCCCTCTTGCTTGGCTTGTGCTATTTAATACACGAGTCAGGACACTTGATTTTTGCTAAAATAAATGGCGTTGGAATGAATAAATTAAAAATAGGCTCCTTCCGACTTTCCCTTAGCTATGATTGCTCAATGGTATCATATGGAAAGGAGCTTTTGGTTTGTGCAGGCGGAATTATTTTTAATTTAGCTTTTTTTCTTGTTTTTAATTTTTTTAAAAGTAAGAGTGAAGGAATCTCATTTTTTGCCTTTTGCAATTTGTCCCTTGCGCTAATGAATCTTTATCCAATATCAACTCTTGATGGTGGAAGAATTTTAAAATGCCTTAGTATGCTTTTGTTTAATGCAAAAAGAGCAGAGCAAATATGCAGGGTATGTTCGTTTTTCTTTGCCTTTATCTTGTGGCTGTGTGCCGTGTATCTACAATTGGTTTTTGATTCAAATGTCTCTTTGTTCTTTATTTCTGTTTTCTTGCTGGTTGAGCTATGCTTTTCTAGATAAAAATATTTTATATTTTTTTATTAAAAGTATTGCATAGACCCCTATAATCTGTTATAATTCAATTGATTTACTATTACGCGCGAGAAAAGAAGATTTTTGTCGCAGTAGGTCAAATCTATGAAAGAACGGGGATAGAAATGAACCAAAAAAAGATCATTGAGTTAAAAGGCGTTGCTAAATCCTTCGACGGAGAAATTATTCTTGATAACATAGACCTAAATGTCTATGAGAAGGAATTTATCACATTGCTTGGCCCATCTGGATGTGGAAAGACCACAACCCTACGTATAATAGCAGGATTTGTTACTCCAGATAGTGGAGAGGTAATGTTTGACGGTGAAATGATTAATGATTTGCCGCCATACAAGCGTTCGGTAAACACCGTATTCCAAAAGTATGCGTTGTTTCCGCATCTTAATGTTTATGAAAACATTGCTTTTGCTCTTCGATTGAAAAAAATATCTGAAGAAGAAATTTATGAGCGTGTAGAGGAAATGCTCACTATGGTTAACCTTAGGGGCTTTGAAAAAAGAGATGTAAACCTTCTTTCTGGTGGACAACAGCAGAGAGTTGCTATTGCACGCGCACTTGTTAATAAACCAAGAGTTCTTTTGCTTGACGAGCCTTTGGGTGCACTCGACCTGAAGCTTCGTAAGGATATGCAAAATGAGCTTAAAAATATTCAAAGAAAAACAGGCATTACATTCATATATGTAACTCACGACCAAGAGGAAGCGCTTAGCATGTCTGATACTGTTGTTGTTATGGCAAATGGCAAAATCCAACAAATTGGAACTCCAACAGATATTTATAATGAGCCTGAGAATGCGTTTGTTGCTGACTTCATTGGTGAGAGTAACATAATTGATGGAATTATGCTTGATGACTATAAGGTAAGATTTTCAGGACAGGAATTTGAATGTCTTGATAAGGGCTTTGAAAAGAATGAGCCTGTTGATGTAGTTATTCGTCCAGAGGATGTTGATGTTGTAGCACCAGAGAAGGGAATGCTTTGTGGAATTGTCGATTCTGTTACCTTTAAGGGCGTCCATTATGAAATTATCGTTACAATAAACAATTTCAAGTGGATGATACAATCAACTGACTATGTAGCACCATCGCAAAAAATAGGACTTTACATAGAGCCTGATGCAATTCATATAATGAAAAAGTCCGAATTTTCTGGCATGTTTGGCGACTACTCATCATTTAGCGATGAGCATGACCATCTTTCTGATATTATCGAGGAGGAAACGGAAACAGAATGAACAAAAAGTCCTTGCTTCAAAGGGCGGCGGCTGCACCTCATATCGTATGGTCGGTATTGTTCATTGTTGCACCGCTTATCTTTGTTATCTACTATGCATTCACGAATGCTGATGGTAAATTCAGCTTTTCTAATATAGTAGAGCTTGCTCAGCCGAGCTATCTTGAGATTTTCTTGCGTTCTGTATGCTTTGCATTTTTGGCAACAGTTATATGTCTTGTTATAGCGTATCCTATAGCGTATTTTATTGCTAAGGCAAAGCCTAAAACACAAAAAATCCTTATAATGCTCGTTATGCTTCCTATGTGGATGAATTTCCTTATTAGAACATATTCGTGGATGGCACTTTTGGAGGATTCTGGAATTATAAATTCCTTGCTTGGGTCAGAGTTCCATATGATAAATACTGCAGGGGCAGTAATTCTCGGTATGGTTTATAACTTCTTACCATATATGATCCTTCCTTTGCACTCAGTACTTTCAAAAATAGACTTTAGATTATACGAGGCAGCATCTGATCTTGGATGCAATCCATTTTTTGTAATAACTAAGGTTGTTTTTCCACTGAGTGTACCAGGTATAATTTCTGGAATTACAATGGTGTTTGTTCCATCAATTAGTACCTTCTATATTTCTCAAAAGCTCGGTGGTGGTAACTTTGACCTTATTGGTGATACAATAGAGCGTCAGTTCCAAACCGCATATAACTATAACCTCGGAGCATCTATGTCTTTTGTGCTTATGATCTTGATCATCATCAGCATGACTATAATGAACAAGTATGCCGACGATGATGGAGGTGTAATTATATGATGAAGCTGAATAAAATTAAAAATGTTAACAGTATTTATACTGCATTAATTTTCATATTCTTGTATATGCCAATTGCTGTTCTTATTTTGTTCTCGTTCAACTCATCTAGTAGCACAAATACCTTTGAGGGATTTTCTCTTAGATGGTATAGAGAATTGTTTAATGATGCAGCAACTATGGAGGCGCTAAAAAATACATTGATATTAGCTGTGTTATCAGCAATAATTTCAACTGTAATAGGCACTCTTGCAGCATACGGAATAAATAAGATGAAAAATAAGGCGTTGAAAAATGGGACAATGTCAGTAACGAATATACCTATGATGAACCCAGAGATTGTTACAGGTATTTCGATGATGCTTTTGTTCGTTTTTGTGGGCTCTATTGTTAATTCAAAGACCATTTTGGGCTTTGGAACAGTACTTATAGCTCATATTACCTTTAACTTGCCTTATGTAATTTTATCTGTTATGCCAAAGTTCAAGCAAATGGACAGGCATCTGCCAGAGGCAGCCCTTGACCTTGGATGTACACCAATGCAATCATTTTTGAAGGTTGAATTGCCACAAATTATGCCTGGTATTATTTCAGGTCTTATTATGGCATTTACCTTGTCTCTTGATGACTTTGTAATCAGTTATTTTACAATTGGTAGTGGCTTTGAAACCTTGCCAATAAGAATTTATTCGATGACTAAAAAGCGCGTAACACCTGATATGTACGCACTTTCTGCACTTATTTTTGTTAGTATTTTAATTCTCCTCATTGTGTCTAATGTTTCTTCAAGTGACAATAAGGAGAAAAAGGTTTTAACTCAAAAGCAGAAGAAAACTGTAAAAATTGTGCTTGCATCTACCTTTGGTGCAATAGCGCTTCTTACAGCAGGACTCTTTATAAGCACTTCGATGACAGAGGTTGTGACTGTTAATGTTTACAACTGGGGAGAATACATCTCTGATGGTAGCGAGGGAGAGGATGGAGAGCCAATAACTGATGTAAACGCAGAATTTGAAAAATACTATTCGAAAATCCTTTCTGAAAAGTATGATAAAAAAATTAAGGTCAAGGTCAATTATACCACCTTTGCAAGCAACGAAGACCTTTATGCTAAGCTAAAGGGTGGGGCAGGTGGCTATGATGTAATAGTTCCGTCTGATTACATGATAGAGAGATTAATAAAAGAAGACCTTATTCAGCCAATTTCGTCACGAGATGAAATTTTGACAGCAATCCCTGATTACAATAACCTAAAGGATCAATTTAAGACACCATTTTATGATAATGGCGAGGATGTTTATTCTGTTATGTATACTTATGGTGTAATTGGTATTGTTTATAATACGGATTATGTCGATGAGGCTGATGTTGGTGGCTGGGATCTTTTGTGGAACGAAAAGTATTCAGGAAAGATTTTACAGTTCAATAATGCAAGAGATGCGTTTGGTACAGCAATGTATAAGCTTGGTATAAATGTAAATTCACCAAGCGTACAGGATTGGGAAAATGCACTCAATGTCCTTAAGGAGCAAAAGCCAGTCGTTCAAAGCTATGTTATGGACGAGGTTTATAACAAAATGGAATCTGGCGAGGCGTGGATTGCTGCATATTATGCAGGTGACGCGCTCTCAATGATTTATAACGCTGAAAAGCATGGTGTAAACCTTGATTTTTACTATCCAACCGATGCAAGTGGTAATCCTATAACCAATGTGTTCGCTGATGCAATGTGTATACCTGCTGATGTTTCAAAGGAGCAAAAGGAGCACGCACAGGCATATATAAACTTTATGCTTTTGGTTGATGAGGAATATGGCTCTCCAGCAATTGCAAATGCAGAGTATATTTATTATGCATCTCCAAACAAGCTTGTTGTTGAAAGCGATGATTATCTTGCTAGCCTTGATGGCGATGAGGAGATAATCTATGATCCCGTTATTGATGACAATATTACAGAGCTTTTTAACACCTATGCATACAGAAATCTTTCAAACGAGGATCTTGCTACTCTTAATAAGAACTGGGAAAGCTTAAAGGTTGATTCCTCAAACTTTAATGTATCAATATATGTGATTAGCATAATCATTGCTCTTGCAATAATCGCGTTTATTGTATTTAAGTATGTTCAAAAAAGATATCGCAGAAGACTTTATTGGAATAATCCTGTGACGTCAAAACAAACCTTTGATTTCACCTCTACAATGACTAAAATTTCAATTCCTCCCGAATTGAGAGCAGGACCAAAAGAGGATAAAAAATAATAAAATGCCGAGAAAATCTCGGCATTTTTACTTTTTATTGTTTTTGCGACGCTGCTTTTCAGCGTAATCAATTTTATCTTCATGAAAACCATCAACCTCAGAACGCTGAATTGCTCCTAAAATTCGATGATAAAGTCCAGGGTGAGCCTTCTCGAAGGGCAATAGCATTTCCTTCATTTTTGCGCGTTCTGTATGACCATCTGCAGGACAAGGACTTTTATAAACAGGTAATTCTTCCTTTGAAGCAAATGCTTTTATTTCCTTTTCTTGAGTATAAATTAATGGTCGTATCATAGTTAAATCTTTTCTAGAAAGATATGTAATAGGGCTAAAAGCACCAATTCTTCCCTCGAAGAATAAATTTAGCATAAATGTTTCAACAACATCGTCATAATGGTGACCAAGGGCAATTTTGTTACATCCATACTCCTTGGCAGCATCGTGTAGTGCACCACGCCTCATTCTAGCACATAGAGAACAAGGATTTTTCTCCTTGCGCACATTGAAAATAATTTCATAAATCTGTGTAGGCACTATATGGTATTCAACACCTAAATCAGCACAAAGCGCGGAGATTTTAGAAAAATCAGCTCCGTCAAAGCCCATGTCAATAGTGATAGCAACAATAGAAAAGTCCTTTTCTATAAAGACTTTTAGCTTTGCTAAAGCACAAAGCAGGGTTAGTGAATCCTTGCCACCGGAAATACCAACAGCAATTTTATCACCGTCTTGTATCATATCATATTCTTCTACAGCCTTGCGAGTATGGCTTAAAATATGTTGTATGCTTTTAAAATCCTTCATTTTGTAACCTCATTTGGAAAATTGAATAAAATATGTGGTAGAAAGTATAGGAGGGAAATTATGGCAATAAAAATATATATAGACCAAGGACATAATCCATCAAGCCCAAATACGGGAGCAGAGGGTAATGGCTATGCAGAACAGGATATTACATATGCTGTTGGTCAAAGTCTTGCTACACTTTTAAGGAATAATGGAAATTTTGAGGTGCGTCTTTCTCGCCCAACACCAGAAACACAGCTTGGAACATCAAATGCCTCAAGCTTAAGGGCTAGAGTTAATGGTGCAAATTCTTGGGGAGCAGATTATTTCATAAGTATACACACTAATGCTTCTGTCTCGTCGTCAGCGAGTGGCACAGAGGCCCTTGTGTATACAGTTCCATCAATAGCGGAGGAGTTAGGAGAAGATATACTAGTAGGATTAAATGAAGCCACAGGACTTAGAAATAGAGGGATAAAGGTGCGTCCAGGCTTATATGTATTGAAAAATACAAGCATGCCAGCGGTTCTTGTTGAATTGGGATTCATTTCAAATCCGTATGATGCCAATCTTATGGCAAACAACCCAGAGCTATTCGCTAGAGGAATATATAACGGTATTCTTGATTTTTTGAATCTATAGTGAAATTCTATCACACATTTGAAATTAAATCAAGAAAAATATAAAAAAGACTTGGCAAGAAGAGAAGTCCTTCTTGCCAAGTCTTTAACTTTCAAATTGTCTGCCAAGAAAAGTAGCAGCTGTTTGAACAAGCTTTGCTTCGGTTAAATTGTCGTTTTGGTCCTCACCTGTGTAGATGGAAGCTACACAACCAACAACATCTCCCTCGGAAATGATTGGCATCGCATATTTAATAAAAGATGCACCACCATCTACGATGCTAATTCCTTGATGTCCTTGCTTGTGACTATAAAGTGAGCGTGATTCTATAATGCTTTCAAATTCTTGAGACAAACGTCTGTCGATATATTCTCGTTTTGATATGCCAGCACTCGCTATAACACTGTCTCTATCGGTGACAATTACAGCCATTTGGCAAGTTTTATAAAGCGTATCTACATATTGTGATGCAAACGACGCCAGCTCTCCGATAGGTGAGTACTTTTTAAAAATAACCTCTCCGTCTTTTCCGGTGTAGATTTCTAGAGGAGCACCCTCGTGTATCCTCATAGTTCTTCTGATTTCTTTTGGTATGACAACGCGACCAAGGTCGTCAATTCTACGAACAATTCCAGTAGCCTTCATTGGAAAAATCTCCTTTTTGATTTGTTGCTTTGTTATTGTTTGTAGCTTTTTGATAATTATGCGAGAATTTGAAAAAAACAGATATATTTCCTTTAAATTTCCGTTTTCCCTTGAAATGATCTAAAAGTTATGATAAAATGAAAATTAATAATTATTCTTTAATATATATGGAATTAGGAGAGAAGGCATGACAAGCGTTACAGTGGGCCTATACATAGCAATTGCAGTGGTTGCTGTTTTTGGTCTTTTAAAGGGGCTTCGTAAGGGATTGTATAAATCTCTTATTGATTTAGGAGCCACTATAATATCGTTAATTCTTTCTATCATTTTAGCAAAATTAATATCAAAATCAGCATTAGACGAGGAAACGATTCTTTCGGCAATTGATAGCCTTATGCAATCATCCCCTGATATGGTCGAATCACTAACGCCTATTAAGGACACCTTAGTTGGTCTATCAAATGATTCTAATGCTATTGGAATGATGTTGGCTTTTCCGGTTATCATTTTAGCTCCGATAATATATATGCTAATCTACTTGATCGTATCAACGATTCTTAAGATTATTGCTTT
>JAGALI010000161.1 GCA_017625275.1 Clostridia bacterium | reverse complement strand
GTGATATAATCAGCATAAGATGCGTAATCGAAGCTATCATTCAGTCTGTCATAAACGCCTGAGATAGAAGTGTACTGCTTGCTCATAATATCCCCCTTTTTTACATTTATGAATATATATTATCACAAAAAAAGGATAAAGTAAAGATACTAAATGTAATTTTTCACCTTTTCAATATCACCAGCACCCATTATAACGACACAGTCAGCGCTTGATGCTTTGATTTGCTCGCTTATTTTTGTAAAGTCCTTAATATATAACGCCCCAAGGTCGTTTGCAAGGCCCTCGCTTGTGATAGGATAGGTATTTTGCTCTCTTGCCGAGTAAATAGGCGCAACAATAAGCTGGTCTGCGTCTGTAAATGCACTCAAAAACTCTCCATAAAGAGCATAGGTGCGAGAGTAGGTGTGAGATTGAAAAACGCAAAGAATTTTTTTGAACCCATTGTCGCGAAAGGCACTAAGCGACGCCTTAATTTCTGTAGGGTGATGCGCGTAATCGAGAAAGACAGGAGTAAGGATGCCATCCTCGTTGCCTGCCACCTGTATTTTCTTTATTAGCTCTTGTCGCCTTGCAATCCCCTCAAGCTTGGATAAGGCGTGGGCAATGGCCTTGGGTGCTATTCCGTTTTGGTGGGCAACAGAAAAGGCGCAAAGCGCGTTGTAAATATTGTGTCTGCCTCCATCCTTCAGAGTAATGCTGGCTATCGGCTTGCCATTGTAAATCACAGTAAAAGCATTTTTTGCGCCACCTGTGTTTATTTTTGCCATATAATTTGCATTGTTTTCGATTCCGAAGGTAATAATATAAGGGTGAGATAAGGCGCCACTTGGTGGGTTGTCGGCATTCACATATACGCGCTTGGCAGGTAGAATATATTGCCTAAAGGAGCGCAAAACATGCCCCATATCCTCAAAAAAGTCTGGGTGGTCGAAATCTATATTTGTGACAACGGCATCGGTTGGCGAAAAGCTTAAAAAGGAATTCATATACTCACACGCTTCAAAAATAAAGTATTCGTGCCTGCCAAACCTATATGGCGCGTCAAACTCCTTCATTTTTGCCCCACAAATTACAGTTGGGTCGCACCCTGTGTGTCTAAAAACATGTGCAAGCATAGATGTTACCGTGCTTTTTCCGTGCATTCCAGAAACGCCTATTCGAACCCTGTAATCTGCCATGATGTATGCGAGAAAGTTCGCTCTGGAAACGGTCGGAATACCTAACTCGCGTGACGTTTTCAGCTCGAAGCACTCCTCGTCAATAGCATTAGAGAATACGACAAGGTCCATTCCCATAACACTATCAGTGGTTGAGGAGTAGCGTATATGTGCAACCTTTTCAAGTCTTTTACACTCCTCTCCTCGACACCTATCATAGCCAAATACACTCTTGCCAACATAGACACAATATTCGGCAAGGGAGCTCATAGAAATACCACCTATGCCTATGAAAAATATTTTTTCAGCTTTTTTGAAAATTTTATCAAGCTCAAAGTTCGAAAAATGGGTGTTTTTACTAGACATACTTAAATTCTCCTTAAAAAATGTCACAAGGTGTCGATTATTAACGAAAAAATCACAATATATTAATAAAAAAATTTGAAAAAATTCTTAATTAGTTCACAATTGTTTGCTATAATGATTGTATAAATAACTAAAATAGTGCAAAAATCGCAAAAAAACGAAGACTGTTGTCGGAATTTTTGTTGATTTTTACAAAAACTATTTTAGCCTTGCCTGTTATTTTAATTGGCACCAAGCGATTGATGTCCGTTACTATAGTATGTAAGCCAAAATTATTCTTGATGGGAGGATAAGCATGACTATTACAGATATCAAAATCAGAAAATGCTTTGATGATGGTCCAATGAAGGCAGTGGTTTCCGTTACCTTTGACGGCGCACTTGCTGTTCATGATATCAAGGTCATTAACGCTAGAGACAAGTTCTTTATCGTTATGCCAAGCAGGAAAAATCCTGATGGAACCTTTAGAGATATCGTTCATCCGATTAATGCAGACTTTAGAGCCCAGCTAGAGGGCGCTGTCATTAAGGCGTATTTTGACGAACAAGAGAACGACTCCAAGGAAGCACAGGATGGCAGCTTTAAGCCAGTAGAGGTTTAATTACGGAATCTTTATGTAAGCAGTTTATGCAACACCTAAATCGTAATAGAAGATTTTCACAGTCTTGTGAAAATCTTTTTTTATTTTACGCGCTCATTATAAAAAAATATTGACACGGGCAAGTTTTATTGGTATAATATACTAATAATATATGCGAACACGCAAAAATATGTGAGGGCAAAAATGGCAAACAAGATACAAAAGCCAAGAGGAACAATGGATATATTCCCAAGCGAAGCACCTCTTTGGCAAAAAATAGAAAAAACAGCTCGCGATGTGTCGGCGCGCTTTGGCTTTGGAGAAATACGCACCCCAACCTTTGAGGAGCTTGCGCTGTTCAAAAGGGGCGTTGGAGAGGTTACAGATGTAGTCCAAAAGGAAATGTATACCTTTACCGATAGAGAGGATAGGGTGTTTGCACTTCGTCCTGAGGGAACGGCGTCAGTTGTACGCGCCATTATCGAAAATGGCAAAACCTCAGACGCTATGCCACTTAAGTATTATTACCTTATCAGCTGCTTCCGTTATGAAAAGCCACAGGCTGGCAGAAGCCGTGAGTTTTTCCAATTTGGAACAGAAATGTTTGGAACTAAGGACCCATCAGCTGACGCGACTGTAATTTCTCTTGCCGATACTCTTATAAAAGAGCTTGGCATTAAGAATGTAAAATTGCATATTAACTCAATCGGCTGTCCTGATTGCAGACCTAAATATAGACAGGCTCTTGTTGAGCACTTTAATAGTCATATTGATGAGCTTTGTGATACCTGCAAGGAAAGATTAAAGACGAACCCACTTCGTGTGCTTGATTGTAAGAGCCCAATTTGCTCCTCAATCGCAAAGGACGCACCAGCAACAATTGATTATCTCTGCGAGGATTGTCACAATCACCTTGAGAGCCTAAGGGCGCACCTTGATGCAATGGGCATTGAGTACACAATTGATACGAAAATCGTTCGTGGACTTGACTATTACACCAAGACTGTGTTTGAGTTTATTTGCGACGGCATCGGCGCACAAAGCACAGTGTGTGGTGGTGGCAGATACGATGGACTTATGGAGCAGCTAGGTGGACCTAGCGTGCCGGGCATCGGCTTTGCTATGGGAATAACAAGATTGATTCTTGCTATGAAGGAATGTGGCGCAGATAAGATAGAGGATAATCGTCCACTGCTTTATGTTGCACCACTTGGCACGCCTGCTGTTACGAAGGCGCTTGAGATTGTATCGAAATTGCGTAGTGCAGGCATATACGCAGAGTGTGACATATGCGCGCGTAGCCTAAAGGCTCAAATGAAATACGCGGACAAGCTAGGTGCACGCTACACCTTGATTATCGGTGATAGCGAGCTTGAGAGTGGTAAGGCACAGCTCAAGAATATGGAAAAGAGCGAGCAGGCTGAAATAGAAATTGACAATATATACAATGTACTAAAAGAGGCATAAAATGGAAGTATTTGAAAAGAATGATAAGCGCACACATTACTGTGGTACGCTCACAAAAGAGGATATAGGAAGGCGCGTTACAGTTCTTGGCTGGACACAAAAGCAAAGAGACCTTGGCTCTCTTATCTTTATTGACCTTCGTGACAGAAGTGGAATTATCCAGCTCGCCTTTGACGAAAAGACAGATAAGGCTGTGTTCGATAAGGCGTTTGGCATAAGGGCAGAATTTGTTCTTATGGCAAAGGGTGTTGTAAGAGAAAGAGCAACTGTAAACAAGAACATTCCAACAGGAGATATTGAGGTTTATGTTGATGAGCTTAAGATTCTCAACAAGGCACAAACTCCACCATTTGAAATCAATGATAATGGAGATGTAAAGGCGGAGCTTCGTATGAAGCACAGATACCTTGACCTTCGTCGTCCATCTATGCAAAGAAACATTATCGCGCGCTCAAAAATTACAAACATTACAAGAAACTACTTTAACTCTCTTGGCTTTATAGATATCGAAACACCAAATCTTATAAGACCAACACCAGAGGGAGCAAGAGATTACCTTGTGCCAAGCCGTGTTCATAAGGGTAACTTCTATGCACTTCCACAATCCCCTCAAATCTATAAGCAGCTTCTTATGTATTCTGGCTTTGACAGATATATTCAAATTGCTCGTTGCTTCAGAGACGAGGACCTTCGTGCTGACCGTCAGCCTGAATTTACTCAAATAGATATGGAGATTTCCTTCACCGACGAGGAGGAAATTATGACCATAAACGAGGGCTTCTTAAAGACCGTATTCAAGGAATTTATGGGCAAGGAGCTTGAAACACCATTTATTCGTATGACCTGGCGCGAGGCTATGGAAAGATTTGGCTCAGATAAGCCAGATGTTCGCTTTGGCTTTGAGCTTACAAATATCTCTGATATTGTAGAGAATAGCGAGTTCAAGGTGTTCTCTGGTGCAGTTGCAAATGGTGGCTCTGTTCGTGCCATCAATGTTAAGGGTGGCGCTAAATTTTCAAGAAAGGAAATTGACGCTCTTACTGAAAAGGCAAAGCATTACCACGCAAAGGGTCTTGCTTGGCTCAAAAAGACAAGCGGAGAGATTTCATCATCATACGCAAAATTCCTTTCCGAGGCAGAAAATACTGCAATAATGGAAAGACTTGCGCTTGAGGATGGTGACCTTATACTTGTAGTAGCAGATAAAAACAAGGTGGTATTTGATACCCTTGGCGCGCTTCGTTGCGAATGTGCAAGAAAGCTAGGAATCCTTGACCCTATGGACTTTAAATTCCTTTGGGTAACAGAATTTCCACTCTTTGAGTATAGCGAGGAGGACGGAAGATACTACGCAATGCACCACCCATTCACAGCACCAATGACCGAGGACTATAGTATGATTGACACAGACCCAGGTAAGGTTCGTGCAAGAGCATATGATATTGTTCTTAATGGTACGGAGCTTGGTGGTGGCTCTATAAGAATTAACACAACCGAGATGCAGGAGCATATGTTTAGTGTTCTTGGCATTTCACCAGAGGATGCACAGGAAAAGTTTGGCTTCCTGCTTGATGCCTTTAAGTATGGCGTTCCACCACATGGTGGTCTTGCATTTGGCCTTGATAGACTTGTGACACTTCTTTTGGGACTTGAGGACATTCGTGAGGTTATCGCCTTCCCTAAGGCACAAAACGCCTCCGAGATTATGTCAAAATGTCCTTCTTTTGCAAATCCAGCCGACCTTGAGGAGCTTGGAATTGCAGTAATTGTTGATGAAGAATAAAGCAAATAAATTTGAAAGGAAACAAAACAATGCTTAAGGAATTTTTCAAAAGCAAGAAAAACATCGTGATGGCATCCATTCTTGCAGTTTTGCTTATTGCATTTATCGTATGTAGCATAGCTGTAAAGGCAGATTGTCCGCTTTGTGGTGGAGAGGGTGAAATCCTTACTGTTAAATGTGTTGACTGTGATGGAACAGGCAAGACAGATGGCTACTATGGAACATTTATGTCTCTCGCTGCACCAATTATCGCGATTGCTCTTGCGCTAATCACAAAGGAGGTTTATTCCTCACTATTCATCGGTGTAGTTATAGGTGGTCTTTTGAACGCTACCTACAATCTACCAAAAACAATGGACTTTATCATAAACGATGGTCTTATCGAGGCTGTTAAGGGTACTGCTGGTATCTTTATCTTCCTTGTAATTCTTGGCGCTATGGTAATCCTTGTAAACAAGGCAGGAGGCTCATTGGCGTTTGGTCGTTGGGCACAAAAGAACATCAAGACAAAGCTTGGCGCGATTATAGCAACCTTCGTGCTTGGCGTTCTCATCTTTATTGATGACTACTTTAACTGTCTCACGATTGGCTCAGTTATGCGTCCTGTAACTGACGGACACAAAATTTCTCGCTCTAAGCTTGCATTCATTATCGATGCTACAGCAGCACCTGTATGTATGATTGCACCTATCTCATCATGGGCTGCAGCTGTGTCAACCTCAGTTAAGGGAACAGACCTTGAGGGTGGAAGCTCAATCGGCTTGTTTGTTTCAGCAATTCCATTTAACTTCTACTCAATACTTACTCTCATCTTTATAGTAGTAATTGCAATTATGGGCTTTGACTATGGTAAGATGGCAGGCTTTGAAATCAAGGCTCATAAGGATGGCGACCTTGGTGCAATAGAGGCAGAGGAAAAGGAAAGCGACGCAAGAGCAGATGGTAGAGTTTTGGACCTCGTTCTTCCAATTGTGGTTCTTATTGTAGCATGTGTAATTGCACTCATTTATGTTGGTGGCTTCTTTGGCGAAACCGTTTGGTACAATGAAGCTGATTTGGGTGACGATTATACAGATTATACAGGAAACTTTATAGGCGCTTTTAGTAACACCGATGCAACAGTTGGCTTGCCTTGGGGAGCACTTATCGCACTTATATTCACAATCGTATATCTAATGTGCCGTAAGGCAATCAGCTTTAAGGAGGCTATGGATTCAATTCCTAAGGGCTTTATCGCAATGGTTCCAGCAATCCTCATTCTTACCTTTGCAACAGCGCTTAAGAACATGACAGGTCTTCTTGGCTCTGATGTGTTTGTTGAAAACCTTCTTGCTGGAGCAGACGGACTTAAGCTCTTCCTCCCAGCAATCATATTCATTGTTGCATGCGTAATTGCATTCTCAACAGGAACATCTTGGGGAACCTTTGGAATCTTGATTCCTATCGTTCTTAGTGTATTTGGCTCAGGCGATGGCGTTATCGCAACAATCGGTATTTCTGCTTGTCTAGCAGGTGCTGTATGTGGTGACCACTGCTCACCAATCTCTGATACCACAATCATGGCATCAGCAGGTGCACAATGCAACCACGTTGACCACGTTCAAACACAGCTTCCATACTCAATTACAGTTGCAGGTGTATCATTTGTATCCTTCATTCTTGCAGGCGTGCTCACAGCCATAGCTGACTGGGCTGCATATCTTGCAATTCCTGTAGCAATTGCACTTCTTGTTGGAACACTCTTTGTTATCAAATATATTACAAAGAAAAAGGAAGGCCAAGAGGCTTAAATAAAGCAAGAAACGGAGAATAGCTATGAAATGCCCACATTGTGGCTTTGAGGAGAGCAAGGTAATTGACTCTCGCCCTATTGATGAAAATTCAAGCATCAGAAGACGCAGAGAATGTCTTAAATGTCAGGCTCGCTTTACCACCTATGAGGTAATTGAGAATATTCAGCCTATCGTAATCAAAAAAGATGGTAGCCGTGAATATTTTGACAAAAACAAGCTACTTGTAGGACTTTTGAAGGCTTGTCAAAAGCGTCCTGTTGACTCAGCAAAAATAGCTGATGAAATAGAGCAGGAGCTTCAAAATTCTTTAAAGCTTGAGATAACCTCGACAGAGCTTGGAGAGATGGTAATGGAAAAGCTAAAGGTAACAGATGCCGTTGCATATGTTCGCTTCGCTTCCGTTTATCGTGAATTTAAGGATGTTGAAACCTTCCTCTCGGAGCTTCAGCACTTCTTGAAAAAATAGCAAAAAAACAAACACAGGTGTGGGCTTTCAC